>CAMBXJ010000005.1 GCA_945871455.1 Asaia bogorensis | reverse complement strand
GGCAAGAAGGGCCAGCGCGTCTGGGTCGACGGCGATGAGGAAGAGGCGCTGTCCTGGGGCGTGCACCGCACCTATACCGAGACCAACCTGCGCTACTCGCAGATGGCGCCGCTGTCGATGTTCAACGAGGTCAATACCGGCAACAACCTGCCGGTGCAGTTCGACATCATGGCCGCCCCTGGCGACCATCATGCCGACGAATTCAACCTGATGTTCGTGGCGAAAGGCGGCGGATCGGCGAACAAGACGTTCCTGTTCCAGGAAACCCGCGCCATCCTGACCCCCGAGCGGCTGGCCGCGTTCATCGGGACCAAGATGAAGACGCTGGGGACATCCGCCTGCCCGCCCTACCATCTGGCGATCGTGATCGGTGGTACGTCCGCCGAAATGACGTTGAAGACGGTCAAGCTGGCATCGACCCGTTGGCTGGACACATTGCCGACCGAGGGCAGCAAGGCCGGCCATGCTTTCCGCGACCTGGAAATGGAAAAGCAGGTTCTGGAAATCTCTCGCCAGAACGGCATCGGGGCGCAGTTTGGCGGCAAGTATTTCTGCCACGATGTTCGCGTGATCCGCCTGGCGCGCCACGGTGCGTCGCTGCCAGTCGGCATTGGCGTTTCCTGCAGTGCGGACCGGCAGATACTGGCGAAGATCACGCCGGAGGGCGTGTTCCTGGAGCAGTTGGAAACCGACCCGGCGAAATATCTGCCGGACACGACAGATATGCACTTGGGCGACGACACGGTCGATGTGGACCTGAACCGCCCGATGGATGAAATCCGCCGGCAGTTGTCTGCCTATCCAGTGAAAACTCGCCTGTCACTGACCGGCACCATGGTGGTGGCGCGTGACATTGCTCATGCGAAACTGAAGGAGCGGTTGGACAGCGGCGCCGGCCTGCCGGACTATCTGAAAAACCACCCAGTCTATTACGCCGGCCCGGCCAAGACCCCGGCCGGCATGGCCACCGGCAGCTTCGGCCCCACCACCGCGGGACGCATGGACAGCTACGTGGCGGAATTCCAGGCCGCGGGTGGGTCGTTGATCATGCTGGCGAAGGGCAATCGGTCGAAGGCCGTGAAGGACGCGTGCCAGGCGCATGGCGGGTTCTATCTCGGCAGTGTCGGCGGACCGGCGGCGCGCCTGGCGCAGGACTGCATCCGCAAGGTGGAGGTCCTGGAATACCCGGAACTCGGGATGGAAGCGGTCTGGCGGATTGAGGTCGAGAATTTCCCCGCGTTCATCGTGATGGATGACAAGGGGAACGATTTCTACGAGGGGCTGGACTGAGACCGACCGATCTAAGCATTGACCCATAGGCGCCCGTGTCATTGCGAGCGAAGCGAAGCAATCCAGGGTTTTGGCGTGATCGATCCGGTTGGTTGCCCTGGATTGCTTCGCTGCGCTCGCAATGACAACGGCCGGTGTCGCCATGGATCACTGGTTCGGTCGGTTAGTATGACACCAACCGTCTGAAACAATGACCCACTGGCAGTGCAACCCTGTAATGCCGGCCTGCGTCGGCATGACGGAGTGTGCTGGCGGGAGGCTCTAACCTTCCGCCGCTTGGACTGACACGCGGGCACGGGCCGCCTTTCCGTGAGACGTCCCGGAATGGCGACGGGCCTACGCTTTCGCGTAAGCCGCCTCGTGCCGTTCCACCTGAACCTTGTAGTTGGCCCGATACCGGTCATTGGCCTCCTGGTGCACCGCCAGGGCGGCCGCATCGCATTCGGCCTTGGGCGGCTCGATCAGGTCGAAGTGCCCGTACTTGTCCTCGCCCCGCACCAGCATCGCGTTGCAACGGACCGGCCCGTCCACGCGCACATGGGTGGGGACGTAGTTGAGGCCGATCCCAACCCGGCGATGGGCGGCATTGTTCGGGGCCGAACGGTGCAGCGAGAATTCATGGTGCAGGGAGAATGACCCGGCCGGCAGGGCCATCGCCACGGGGGCTGAATCGTCGAACGGTTCCATGATCGTCTGGCCGGCGCGGTTGATACTGTGCGCCAGTCCCAACGGCGCATGGTGCAACTGGCGCAGATTGCCCTTGCTGGAGACATGCTCCATGCAGCCGGCCTCCCGCGAGGCATCGGTCAGGGCGACCCAGGCGCAAATCTGCTCCTTCGGTTCCAGACCGAAATAGGTGCCGTCCTGGTGCCAGGCGGCGAAGGTGGGCGAGTGCGGCTCCTTGATGAAGAAAGTGCTGGTCCAGACCAGGATGTTCGGCCCGATCACATCCTCGACCGCATCCAGAATGCGGGGGTGGCGGATCAACGCGTTGAACCACGGCGAATGGGTGTGCCCATGCGAGCGCCATTTCACGTCGGCATCGGCCACCGCACAGCCAAGGGACGCTTCCAGGCGGCCCAGTCCGGCGAGGCAGGTGGCGATCTCGTCGGGAGAGAGGGCCGGGACGGGATAGAAAAAACCGTCGCGACGATAGGCGTCTACCTGTTCCTGGGTCAGTGCCTTCATGGTTGTCCTCCCTTCCTGGATCGTAAAACAGCGGGTCGGCCGAGCCCGGTTGGAGGCCCGGGCTGGGGCTGTTACCCGTTTTTGGCTTTGTTCTCCAACGCCTCCGTCAGGCGCTGCGGATCGACTTTGATTTCGATCCCCGCGCGTTCCGTCTGCAGCACCATGATCGATCGGGAATCCCGATTGCCCCAACCACGGTTCAGCCCTTCCGACAGGTCCGCCAGCGCCAGGTTGGCCAGGCGCATCGGCACGTTCAGCTCTCGCCCCAGGGCGGTGGCGAGCGAGACGTCTTTGTGCGCGAGCCGCAGCGCGAAAGCCGGCGGTTCGTATTTGTTGGGCAGGAACTGATCGGTCAGGCTGTCGAAGGCGCCGCGCCGTCCGATGGCGCCCTGGCGCACGGCTTCCCAGATGGCCAGCGGCTCAATGCCGGCCTTGACGCCCATGCTGAAAACTTCGGCCGCCGCCGCGGTGGCGATATAGCCGTAGCAGTTATGCACCAGCTTCGCGACCGAGCCGGCGCCGATCGGGCCGATATACTTCGCCTGGTCGCCGATCGCATCCAGCACCGGCTTCCATTTGTCGAACGCGTCGGCATCGCCGCCGCACCAGATCGCCAGTTTGCCGGTGGCCGCGCCGCGCGGTCCGCCGCTGACCGGCGCATCGAACAGGAAGGCGCCCTTCTTTTCATAATCGACATGCGCCTTGCGCACCGTGGTGGGCGAGTTCGTCGTCAGGTCGAAATACGCCGCGCCAGACTTGATCTTCGCCAGCAGGCCGTTGTCGCCATAGGAGACGGCCTCGAATTCCACCGGTCCGGGCAGGGAGGAAAAGATCACGTCGCATTCGGCCGCCACCGCCGCTGGGCTGTCGGCCCAGACCGCGCCATTCTTGATATGCGGCGCCGCGGCGTCCTTGCGCATGTCATGCACGACGACCGTATGGCCGTCCTTCTGGATGCCCTTTTGCAGATTGGCGGCCATATGCGCACCCATGGTGCCCAGGCCGATGAATCCTGCTTTCATGGTATGGTCTACTCCGTTCCACAAACGTCACGACAGGGTCCGGATCGGGTCCTGTCGTGACGGATGGGACGTGATCACCCCGGGCGGAACGCCGACCGGGTGTCAATCACGCCCTCAGACAAAGGGTTGGAGCGCCGCGCCGTTTCCGGTCGGGGCGCCAGCGCTCCAGAGCGTGCCGGTTGTCGAGCGACAGTCCCGGCGTATCAGGGATTGGCTTCGAAAACCTCACGCGCGATGTTCGCCGCCGACATCGATGCCGGCCAGCCGCCATAGAACGCGACATGCGTGATCATCTCGGAGATTTCGTCCTTGGTCAGACCGTTATCCAGCGCCCGCTGGAGGTGGCCCTTCAGCTGCTCCGGCCGATAGGTCGCGGTCAGCACGGCGCAGACGATCAGGCTGCGGTCGCGCTTGGACAGGTTGGGCCGTTCCCATACATCCCCGAACAGGACCTTCTCGGTCAGTTCGATCATCTTGGGGACCGTGTTCCGGACGGCATCGCGTGAGGCCGACGAGGGTGTCTGAGCCATGGTTTCCTCCTATGGGGTGACGATACGCCTATTGCACACCAGACCGCATCGCCTGTCCAATCGTGGATGCCCGTTTGCGCGCCGACACCGTGCGCAAATACCGGGCGCCCACACCGTGCGCCCCTCACCGGGCGCCGACACCGCGCGCGCCATACCGTGCGCCGACACCGCGCGCGCCATACTACCGTGCGCCGACACCGCGCAACGACAGTGACAGGAGGATGCAGCATGGTGGATGAACGCAAGGTCGCGCTGGTGACCGGGAGCGCGCTGAATATTGGCCGAGCGATCGCGTTGGCACTGGCTGATGACGGGTTTCGCATCATGACCACCGCCCGCCAATCCGAAGCCGACGCGCGGGAGACCGCTCGCCTGGTGCGGGAAGCCGGTGTCGATGCCGAGACCCACATGGCGGATATTTCCGATCACGCTCAGGCCAAGGGTCTGGTCGAGGCGACGGTCGCCCGGTTTGGCCGCCTGGACGTGCTGGTCAACAACGCCTCCATCCGCCGGCAGACGAAGTTCGCCGACATGACGCCGGAGGAGTGGCGGGAGATCATGAGCACGACCATCGACGGGGCGTTCTACTGCGCTCATGCCGCGGCGCCGCATCTCATCGCGGCGGGCGGCGGCACGATCGTCAATCTGGGCGGCATATCGTCCCATGTGGGTGCCATCGGGCGGGTGCACGCGATCACCGCGAAGGCCGGGATGGTCGGTTTGACCCGGGCGTTGGCGAAGGAGTTGGCGGGGGACAATATCACCGTCAACACGGTGGTGCCTGGCTCGATCGAGACCATTCGGGGATTTGCCGCCGGGGGCAATTCAGGGCGGGCGGCGCTGCCGGATTCGCCGTTGGGGCGGCGCGGGAAGCCCGAGGAGATCGCGGCGATGGTGCGGTTCCTGTGTTCGGATCAGGCGCGGTACATCACCGGCCAGTCCATCCACGTGAATGGCGGGGCATATATGACGTAATGCGCGCGCTATTCCGTCCGGCTTGCACACCTCGGCGAATTGGATACGCTCCCCGGGTCCCGCCCCAAGAGCCCGACCAACAGGAGGATTGCCCATGTCCGTCGAGGTCATCCCAACCGGCGCCAGTGCCGGTGCCGAAATCCGCGGTGTCGATCTGTCCCAACCCCTCGACGCCCCGACCTTTGCCGCCATCGAGCATGCCTACAACGAACACGGCGTCATCTTCTTCCGCGACCAGGACATCACGCCGCCGCAACAGGTCGCCTTCTCCCGCCGCTTCGGAGAGATCGAGTTCAACGTCTTCGGCGAACGCTGGAGCGTGCCGGGCAGTCCGGAAATCGTCGTGGTGTCCAACATCACCGAAGACGGCCGCCCGATCGGCATCCGGCGCGCGGGGGAGAACTGGCATTCCGACATGTGCTACACGGCGCGCCCGCCCCGCGGGACCATGCTGTATGCGCTGGAAATCCCCGACCTGTTTGGCCTGACCCTGGGCGATACCGAGTTTGCCAGTGCCGCTGCCGCCTGGGACTCTCTGCCGCGGGCGCTATGTCAGCGCATCGAGGGGCGCTATGCCGTGTTCGACTTCACGGGCCGCAAGCGCGCCTTCCCGCCGTCCCAGTCAGAGATCGACCGCAACCCGCCGGTCCGGCATCCGATCGCGCGCACCCATCCGCACACCGGCCGCAAATGCCTCTATGTCATGCGCGACGACTGCACCGGGATCGAAGGCCTGGACGCGGACGAAGCCGAGGCGCTGATCGCCGCGCTGGCCGACCATATCGTCAAGCCGGCCCATATCTATCGCCATCAGTGGCGCAAGGGGGATGTGCTGATGTGGGACAATTGCACCGTGCAACATCGGGCCGTGCAGGACTACGACATGCCGCAGCGCCGCCTGATGCATCGCACGACGATGGGGGGCGCGGTGCCGGCCTAGGGCGGGTGAAGGAAAGAAAGCGTTGGGGCTCCGCCCCAAACCCCACGAGGGCTTTGCCCTTCGAACCCACCAGGGGCTGCGGCCCCTGGACCGCGATCTATTGGGTCAGGGGGAAAGGGGGCCGACACGGTGGTTGAAACGACACGGTAGGCCCCCTTTCCCCCTGACCCAACAAACGGGATCCAAGGCCCAGCCTTGGTGGGGGTCGAGGGGGCAAAGCCCCTCGCGGGGTTCGGGGCGGAGCCCCGAGGCTTGCCTTCCTTCAACCAACCGCGCCATTCAGAATGGCCGCACGATCACCATGACGACGATGACCATCAGCAGGAGAGTCGGCACCTCATTGGCGAAGCGATAGTAACGATGTGATCGCCTGTTGCGGTCTTCCATGAACTCCCGCCGCCATTTCGACATGGCGCCGTGGAAGCCCGACATCAGCAGCACCGCGGTCAGCTTCACGTGCCACCAGCCCGACGTCCAATCGATCGCGCCGGGGGTCAGCATCAGCAGAATCCCGAATATCCAGGTCGCGATCATCGCCGGGTTGATGATCTGCTTCAGCAACCGGT
This sequence comes from Asaia bogorensis, assembly GCA_945871455.1. GTDB lineage: Bacteria > Pseudomonadota > Alphaproteobacteria > Acetobacterales > Acetobacteraceae > Rhodopila. The sequence goes on along the minus strand of CAMBXJ010000005.1, from coordinate 20,747 downwards.
ATTCCATCACCTTGAACCGCTCGCTCTCGCGCGATCCGGGTTGCATGTCGCAATGGTAGACATAAAGGCGCGGCAGATAGAACATCCCCGCCATCCATGCCACCATCGCAATGATATGCAGCGCCTTGGTCCAGGGATAGAAAACGCTCAGCACGTCGATCGTCACCGCATGCCCTCCATGGCGGCGCGCAGCAGGTCCGGTATTGCATGCATGGACCGGAACGGTTCGGCCCCCGCCGCACGGAGATGCGCGCCATCGTCGTCCGGACTGTATCCGTAGCACGTCATCCCGGCGGCAACCGCGGCGCGCGCGCCGGCGACCGAGTCCTCGATCGCCAGGCAGGTGTGCGGTGGCACGCCCTCGGCGGCGGCGGCAGCCAGGTAGACATCCGGCGCGGGCTTTCCGGCGCCACCGCGCGCGATCACGTCCACCGCGCTGTGCACCCGGCCGGCGACCAGGTCCAGCAAGCCGGTGCGGCGGAACTTGGCATCCATTTCCACATGGGACGAGTTGGACGCGACACGCCAGGGCAGTCCCATCGCCGTTACCGAATCCAGCGCGAGGCGGGCACCGGGCACCATTTCCACCTCGTCAGCCATCGCGGCCGTCACGCGCGATACGACCGTATCGACCCAATCCACGCCAAGTCCGCGCCCCAGATGCGCCTCTATGCGTGGCTGCATGTCGTAAAAGGAAAGACCTATGAAGCGGGTGTGCGACTCGTCGGCCGTCATCGGCCAGCCGATCTCCGTCAGCATCGCCGCGACGATGCGGTTGCAGATCCCCTCGCTGTCGATCAGGACCCCATCGCAGTCGAAAATTACCAGGGACAGGGGCATCCGGTAGCTCAGGCCGCCTGTTCCAGGGTGGACCCGGTATCCAGAGTCGTCGCCCGTCGCAGGTCGCGTGCCTGGTTTTCCGCATGCGGGCGGCCGCGATGCATGGTGCAGCGGTTGTCCCAGATCACCAGATCGCCGACTCGCCATGTGTGGCTGTAGACGAATTGCGGCTGGGTCGCGTGGGCGTTCAGATCGACCAGCAACAACCGCCCATCGGCGACCGGCCATCCCACGACATGCGATGCATGCGCCGACAGATACAGCGTCTTGCGCTTCGATCCCGGATGCAGCCGCACCAGCCGTTGTGAAGACGGTGGGTATTGCTCCCGTTCCCCCGCCGGGAATTCGGTGAAGCCGATTTGGCCGCGAGACCAGAACACGTCGTGCTCGATCACCAGATCGTCCAGCGCGGTCTTCGTCGGATCCGGCAGCGCATCATACGCCGCCCGCATATCCGCAAACTCCGTCTCGCCGTTGCCGAACGCGCTCGGCGGCGGGATCGTCACCGCATGCAGCAGTCCCAGCACGACGGGGACCGGCATGTAGGACGCATCGGTGTGCCACAACCGGTTGCCCAGGCTGTCCAGCCGGCGGCGGTCGTGCAGGTCGCGGACCTGATGGTCCTCATTCAGGTTGGAGATATCGCCGATCTGCGGAATTTCCAGCCGCCGTCGCCCCGGACGAGCCGCGGACCGGCCGATCTCCAGCGGACCGAAGCCGGCGGCGAAATCGCGCAGTTGCGCATCGGTCAGGCGTTGGTCATGAAACACCAGCACGGAATACCGGTCGATCGCATCCCAGATCGCGCGTCTCGTGGCGTCGTCGATGGGGCGGCTAAGATCGATCCCGCCGATTTCCGTGACGAAATCCGGGCGCACCGGCCGCGTGTCCAGCGTCATTGTGTCCTCCCCGACGACAGGGAGCGGGCGCGTTTGCCCGCTCCCCATGACATCAGCGGCGCCAGTCGAAGCCCTTGCGTTCGGCGGTGCGAACCAGGCCCTTCCATTCGCCCAGGCCATAGGCATGGGTCGGGCGCATCTTCTTCATGCGTTCGGCGGCTTTCTGCTGCACGTATTCATCAATGATGACCGGAGGCTCATCGAGGGTGCGGGCGATCAGTTCCAGTTCGCAGGCGCGTTCCAGCATATAGAGACGCATCATCGCGCCGTGGATCGTTTCGCCCAGGGTCAGAAGCCCGTGGTTCATCAGCACGACGCAGCTTCCGCTGGCGCAGCTTACGCCGAGCGCGTCGCATTCTTCCTTCGTCGCCGGCACGCCGTATTCGTGGTACACGACGTCGTCGAACACATGCAGGTGGTCCTGGCTGATCGGCCTGAGACCCTTCTTCAGCAGCGACACGCCGGCGCCGGCCCGGGTGTGGGTGTGCAGCACGCAGTTGGCGTCCGGCCGAGCCTTGTAGACGCCGGAGTGGATAATCAGGCCGGCATTGTTGAACTTGCCGCCCGGGCTCAGGACATTGCCGTCCATGTCCATCTTGACCAGGGACGACGCGGTGATCTCGTCGAACATCTCCCCGTAGTTGTTGATCAGGAAATGGTTCGGCTCCCCGGGGATGCGGGCCGACATATGGGTGTTGATCAGGTCGGTCCAGCCGAGATGGTTGATCACATGGTACAGCGCGGCGAGTTCGCAGCGGGTTTCCCATTCGGCTTCGGACATTTCGGGCTTCAGTTGCAGCGCGGCTGACATGCATTGCCTCCGGTCGGGTACGGTCCGGCCCCATGCCGGGATTCCCTATCGTGCGGGACCTTGCCGCGTCGTGCAACCTCGCACGGAGGCGTGGCGAAAATGCGATATTTGTTACATTTTACAACCTCATCCTGCTTGTGTGTGTCTCGCGAGCATGATTTCCTACCAAATAATATCGGACTGGGGGACGTGATGGATCGAGCCGGATTGCGCTGGTTTGGGTCGCTATGGCGATGCGCGCCCCTGCTGGCCGTATTGATGTCGGCGGGTTCGGCGGCCCCGGTTGTGGCGCAGACGGTCACCTGCTCGGGCAGTCCATGCACCGCCACGATCCCGCCCGGTGCATCCACGCAACCGCTGTTCATCAACAGTGGCACGCCAGGCACCGCCAGCCAGATCACCACCCAGGGCACGATCACGATCACCACGCCGCCGTCTTCATCCTACGGCGTGAACGTTGGGATCAAGGGCACGACAGGATCATCGTCAAACTCCACCGACACCGGGAATGCCGGCGGAGGAGGCGCGACCGGAGCCATCACGGCGACCAACAGCGGGGCCGTTTCGCTCGGCGGGACGGTCCCGGGCGGGAGCGACACGCAGCTTTATTGGGTGCAGTCCCTCGGCGGTCCAGGCGGAAACTACACCAACGCCGATGCCAAGCAGAACGCGGGCGCGGGCGGCGCGGCCGGAGATGTCACACTGTTGAGCAATACCGCCCCCCTGACATTATCGGGGACATTGGCCGGGGCGATGGGCTTGGTCGGGCAGACGGCCGGTGGCTCGGGTGGGGCGGTGACCTCTAACGGCACCAGCAACGGACTTCCGACCTTCGATCATGACGGCGACGGGGGGAACGGCGGCGCCGCGGGGAACGTGACGGTCGTGAATTCCGGCGCCATCACGATTGGTCGATCCGGCGCGGCGGTGGTGGGGTCTTTCTCCACGTTTCAACCGAAGGGATATGCCCTCGAAACCACCAATTTCGGGTTCCGGGGGATTTCCGCCACCGCGAATGGCGGGCTGCCCGGACAGGGCAGCGGCAGCTCCGGAAACAAGTGCGACGATAACGGCTCGGGCTGTGGCGGCGGAGCTGTCGGTGGCAGTGCCGGTGCGGTCGTGGTCACCAACACCGGCCCGATCGGCATCGTCTGGGACTGGCGGCTGACCAGTGGCAGCACGCCGCTCCCGGCCGATGTCGGGTTCGGTATTTTGGCGGCCAGCGTCGGTGCGGCCGGGGCGTCAACCTACAGCCAGGACTATTCCGGTGGCGCGGGCGGCGAGGCGAAGGGTGCTCGCGTAAACGTGAACGCCGGCGGCAATGTCAGTTTGACGTCGTTGAACGACTCACCGCCCGGCACGTTGCCGCCCGCCTCCAGCGAAGTCGGCGCGATCCCCGTTCTGAAAGGGGCCGGTGTCGCGGCGCTGTCGATCGGCGGTGCCGGCGGATCTCCGTTCCAGGCCAGCCATGAGATCGGCGACAATCCGGTGATAGCCGGTGGAACCGGCGGCAAAGCGGCCGGGGCGGTGGTGCTGGTGAAAGACGCCGCGATCAACGTCGCCGGTACCGGGTTTGCCGGGATTTTGGTCCGCAGCGTCGGTGGGGCTGGCGGCGGGGGGAACATATACGCGGACAACTCAGCGACCGTGAATACAGGCGGCAATGATGGCAATGGCGGCACGGGCGGCAACACCGCGGGCGCCGGTGCCAGCCTGGCCGGCGCTGCCTCCGTCACCACCAGCGGCGCCTATTCCCCCGGCATCGTCGCGCTTGGCATTGCTGGCGCGGGTGGCGTTGGCTCAACCTACGATACCAACGACAACCCGGTCGGCGACGCGGGTGGAGGCGGCAAAGGCGGCTCGCACATCGGCAGCATGGACGTGGAGCTGTTCGACTCGGCGACCATACGCACCAGTGGCATCCAATCCGCCGCGATCGTGGCCGAGTCGCGCGGCGGCGATGGCGGCGCGGGCGGCGCCCGGGATACCGGACAATCCGGCAATGCCGGCCGAGGCGGCGATGCCGGGTCGGCCAGCGACGTCAATGTTACGCTGAGCGGCGCCGCGAGCATCGTCACCCAGGGCGATTATTCCCCAGGCATCGCGGCCCGATCACTCGGCGGTCGAGGCGGTAATGCCGGAACCGCAAATCCGAATTTCGGCGCGTCTCCGCAGGTCGGTGGGGCCGGCGGCAACAGCGGGTTCGTTTACATCGTCCTTGATGGGGGCACGTCTGTGGTGACACATGGCGTGTCGTCTCCAGGCATCAACGCCGTGTCCACCAGTGGGTATGGCGGCGGCGGGTCCAACGATTCCGCCATATTCCAGAATACCGGCGGCACGGGCGGCGCGGGCGGGCAGGCCGGGGCGACCATCTCGGGGCAACCGCCGGTCGTGAAGGCGGTTCAAGTGTCCAACCAGGGCCGGATCGGCACCACCGGCGACTCGTCGCAGGGCATCGTCGCGCTCGCCATGTCCGGCGGCGGCGGCGCGGGCGGCACGACGGGTGGGCTCTATGCCCAGGGCGGCACCGGTTCCTCGGCCGGCGTGGTTGGGTCGATTCTGGTGGAGAACCGGGCCGGCGGTGCGATCGGGACATCCGGTGTTGGCTCGCACGGCATTCTGGCATCCGCGATCGGCGGTGGTGGCGGCAACGGCGGGAGCCTGGACTTCGCCAATTCCGGCATCGGAGGCGCGCCAGCCCTGTCGGCATCGGGCGGGCCGGTGACGGTCAACAGCGACGGCCTGATCGGCACCTCCGGCAACAACGCGCACGGCATTCTGGCGCAGTCCATCGGCGGTGGCGGCGGCAATGGAGGCGATGCCGCGGGGCTGTTCTCGATCGGGGGCACCGGCGGCGCGGGCGGCAGCGGCGGGACCGTGTCGGCGGCGATGACCGTCGGGGCCATCAAGACCGAGGGCCAGCAGGCGCACGGCATCAACCTGCAATCGATCGGCGGCGGCGGCGGCAACGGCGGCAATGCCACGACCGAGTCGCTGTTCGTCGCGGTCGCCATCGGCGGCTCCGGCGGCAGTGGCGGGGACGGGGGCAGCGTCGCGTTCTCGGGATCAGGCAATCTGCCGTCCGTCGTCACCACGGGCTCGAAATCGGCCGGTATCGTCGCAAAATCCATCGGTGGTGGCGGCGGGTCGGGCGGCGCGGCCTATGCACTGGGAGTCGGGCCCGTCTTCAGTTCGGGCATAGCGGTCGGTGGCCGTTGTTCGGCCGGACAGACCTGCGGCGGCGGCAATGGCGGCCAGGTGACGGTGGACCTGACCAACACGTTCATCGCCACCGGTGCCTCGCCCGAACTGACCGCGCAGACCATAACCGCGAGCAACACATTCCCGGTGGATGCGTTCGGCGTCTTCGCCGCCAGCATCGGCGGCGGTGGTGGCATCGGCGGATCGGCGTCGGCGGCCGCGGTGACGGCGGCGATCCCGGTGACCAAGAAAATCCAGGCGGGCGTCAGTGTGGCCCTGTCCGCCGGCGGCTCGGGCGGCAATGGCGGCAGCCATCTGTCCGGCACCAATGTCGCGGTGTCGCTGAACGGCGGGACCACCGTCACCACCCTGGGCAACGGGTCGCACGGCGTCCTGGCCATGTCGGTCGGCGGCGGCGGCGGGGAGGGCGGGGATTCCTCCGCCCTGGCCGCGACCGTGGGTTACAACCGCGCCGCCACCCTGGGCAACACCACGGTCTATGAACTGGCGGTCACCGTCGCCCATGGCGGAACCGGTGGTTCGGGTGGCAGTGGCGGGTCGGTGGAGGTCGGAGTCGGCGGACAGGCGGGCGGCACCACGGCAACCGGTCCCGCCTCGATCGTCACCTACGGCGATTTCGCCAACGGGGTCGTGGCGCAATCGATCGGTGGCGGTGGCGGCAATGCGGGGTTCGGCGCGACGACCTCGGTCAATGCTGGCGGCGCCCGCACCCTGAGCGCGGCGGTGACCATCGGCAGTATGGGGGGCAACGGTGGCGGCGGTGGTGGGATCGGCGTGATCGTGTATCCTCAAGCATCCATCACCACCTACGGCGATGGCGCCAACGGAATCGTCGCGCAGTCGGTGGGCGGCGGCGGAGGCACCTCCCAGGGTGGCACCATCAGCGTCGTCGGTGCCTTTCAGTTCAGCCCGGTCAAGCTCCCGCCTGATAAGGTCTTCACCGTTCAGCCAAGTGGCACCCTGAACATCACGATGGGCGAGCAGGGCGGCAACGGTGGCAGCGGTGGCGGTGTCACGGTCGATATGCAGGGTGGCTCGATCCTGACCCGAGGCAACGACTCGACCGGCATCATGGCACAATCGGTTGGGCATGGCGGTGGCCTCGGCGGCAGTGCCGGCTCCGGGGCATCGGCCGACAATCCGATTTCCACCTACACGGGGCTCCGGGCCTTTGTGTCCAATGTCGTGCTGCACAACCTGCCCTTTACGGCGATCAGTCTCTCCCTATCCCTGGGCAGCGACGCGGCGGGAGTGCCCGGCACCGGTGGCGGGGTCATCGTCAATCAGGCCGGCGGCATCACGACTCAGGGCGACTGGTCGACCGGTATTCATGCCATGAGCATCGGCGGTGGCGGCGGTCGCGGCGGTGTGGCGGCGGGCGCGGGCAGCGGGTCGGCCCAGATCAACCTGTCGGCGGGCGTGACCGGCTATGGCGACGGCGGCAGCGCCGGCATCACCTTGACCAACGCGCAGATCAGCACCGGGACCACCACGAGTGGATCGAGCACCGGCTATGCCGCGTTCGGCGTCGTGGGCCAAAGCGTCGGCGGCGGCGGCGGGTTCGCGGCGGACGGATCGGATGCCGCCAACGGCACCGTGCTGGCGTCCGATGGCGTCACCGTCCTCGGCAGCACCATCGCGCTGGCGGGCGTCTATACCGGGACCGGCTCGGGCAATGGCAATGGGGGCGCGGTCTCCCTGTTCGGTTCGGGCACGATCTCAACCCTGGGGGAGGCCGCCCACGCGGTCGTTCTGCAATCGGTCGGCGGCGGCGGCGGCATCACCGGCGCCGGCAGCAGCCTGTATAACACCAGTCTGAACGGCAATGGCACCATCGCCCTGTCAGTCGGCGGCGGCAACGCATCGATCGGCGGCGGCGGTTCCGTTGCGGTCAACAACGCCACCTTGGCGATCAATACCTCGGGCGCCAACGCGTTCGGCCTGCTCGCGCAAAGCATCGGCGGCGGCGGCGGGTTGGGCTTCACCCAACCTGGTGTGCCAACGACAGCGGCCCTTGGCGGCAACTACCCCTTCTTCGGCACCAATAACGGCGGCGCGGTCAATGTCACCCTGGCGTCCGGCAGCACAATCTTCACCGGAGGCTCCGGCGCCCACGCCATCGTGTTGCAATCCGTCGGCGGCGGCGGCGGCATCGCCGGCTATGCGACGGGTGCGGGCGGCACGCCAACCCTGTCCACCACCCCTGCCACACGCTTCACCACCGCGGGCAATGGCGGCGTTGTCGCGGCGACAATTGGCGGAACGATCCGCACATTTGGTGACGGCGCCTTCGGTATCCTGGCGCAGAGCATCGGCGGGGGTGGCGGGCTGCTGGGAGACAGCACGACGGGCACGCTCTACGCCGGCCCCACAGGCATTCCAAACGGCGGTAACCGCGCTGGCAATGTTACCATCACCCAAAGTGGCTCCATCACCACGTCCGGCACCAACAGCGTCGCCATCTTCGCCCAGAGCTCGGCCGCCGGGAACTTCGGTTTCAATGGTGGCATCGCCGGCACGGTGACCGTGAACGTGAACGGCTCGGTGACCGGTGGGTCAGGCCCGCAGGGGGCCGGGATATGGGTCGCCGATGGCCAGTACAACGTTTCCCCGACGAACTCGATTGTCGTCGGGTCGACCGGGCGTGTCTCGGCGGCGTCGGGCGTTGCGATCACCTACACCGGTAACCAGTCGGTCGATGTGACCAATAGCGGCGTCATCACCGGATCGATCAGTGTGAACCGAGGGATCGTCACCAACCACGGCACCTGGAGCACCGGGACGAACTCGGTCGCCAATGTCGTCAATCCCGGCGTTCTGATCATCGGCTCGCCCGCCGGTCTGACCAGATCCAACCTGGTGGGTAATCTGACCCAAACCGCGAGCGGTCTCCTTTCCACGGGCACCGATTTCGTCAACCGGCGCGCCGGGCTGCTGACCGTCCAGGGCGACGCGGTGCTGGCGGGGCGGGTCAGCCCGGTGCTGACCACCGTGCTGCCGAACATCGCATTGCCGATTTTGAGCGTCTCCGGCACGATTTCCGGCGCCCTGTCCGGCGCGCCGTCGTCGCTGTTCGGTTACGGGGTGACCCGGTCGGGCAACACGATCTCGCTCACCGCGACCTCGGCCAATTTCAATCCACCCGGATACAACCTGCCGGACAGCCGAGCCGCGACGGCGGGACATTTGCAGGCGGCCTGGGACCGCGGCGGCGGCCCGGAACTCGGTGCCCTGTTCGCCCTGCTGGGCAATACCGCCGATGCGGGAGGCGCTGCCGCCTATTCCGCCCAACTGCGGCAATTGTCCCCGGATTCCACCTTCGCCCCCGGTGCGCGCGCCACGGCGGGGGCACAAAATTTCGCCAACGCCACGCTCAGTTGCCCCCAATTCGAGGGCACGACCGCGATGCTGGTCGAAGGCAATTGCGGGTGGATGCGCATCACCGGACGCACCGCCAGCCAGTCCAGCGGCAACGGCGTGTCGGATTTCAAACTGGACACCACGACCTGGCAGATCGGCGGCCAGCAACAGGTCGCGCCCGGCTGGTTCGTCGGTGGGTCGCTGGCGTATGAGAACACGTGGCTGTCCAGCACCGACGGGTTGAACAAGGGCAACGGACAGGCGGGCTTCGGAGCGCTGACGGTGAAGTATCAGACCGGGCCATGGCTGTTCGCCGCATCGGCGTTCGGCGGCGCGGGACAGTTCAACGCCAGCCGGACCATCACCTTGCCCGGGTTCGCGTCAATCGCGAAAGGCAGCCCGGATACGTCGAACATGGGCGTGCTGCTGCGGGCCGGCTACACGATCGGGCGCGAGGAATTCTACCTGCGGCCGAATATCAGCCTGAGCACGATTCATGTCCGAACCGGCGCCTATCGAGAGAACGGGGCTGGTGCGTTGAACCTGTCGGTCGACAGCGCCCAGCAGACGACGGCAATGCTGACGCCGATGTTGGAGATCGGCGGGCGAGTGGCGTTGGATGACGGCATGGTGCTGCGCCCGTTCCTGACCGCCGGGATCAGCGTCCTGAGCAACGATGCGTGGAAACAGACCGGTCGCCTGACCGGGGCGGCGCCTGGCACGGGCGGGTTCACCACAACGGTGCCGATGGACCAGGTGGTGGGACGGGTTGGCGCTGGGGTGCAGCTTTACACCGGGAAGCTGATGGATTTCCGCCTGCAATATGATGGGGAGTATGGCGGCAACCTGACCGCGCATGGCGGGTCGGTGGTGATTTCGGTGAAGTTCTGATGCGAGATGGACTTGCGCGGTGTTCCGGCGTGACGTTCGTGACGCCACACGAACCGCGCTAACCACTGACATCAGCGGCGTTCCGCCGCCCCATCACGCGGCGTTCCGCGGACAAATCAAGCGGCGTTCCGCTGCCGCTTACCCGGCGGTGGCGCCGGCGGCGCCACCTCGTCCGGATTTGCCAGCGCCTTCAGGATGGCGTCGCGCAGCAGGTTCAACTTGCGTTCGTTCTCGATCTTCAGGCCGAAAATGTCCTTGACGTAGAACACGTCGACGGCGCGCACCCCGTATGTGGTGACGTGGGCGGACGCGATCTGCACACCCTGTTCGCTGATCGCCGCGGTCACGTCGTGCAGCAGGCCGGGGCGGTCGCGCCCGTTGACCTCCACGACCGTGTGGGTGTTGGACGCATGGTTGTCGATCACGACCCTGGACGGCGCATGGATCGCCCGCATGCGGCGGCCCATCAGGCCCTTCTGCAATTTGCGGATTTCGGTGCTCAGGCGAATGCGGCCGGACAGCGCCTGTTCGATCAGCACGGACAGCCGAGCCAGCCGGTGCGGGGCATCGAACGTGCCACCGGCGGCGTCCTGGACCCAAAACGTGTCCAGCGCCATGCCGTTGGTCATCGTGTGGATGCGCGCATCGACGATGGAAGCGCCGGCGACGGCCAGAGCACCGGAAATCTTGCTGAACAGCCCGGCATAGTCGGCGCAGTAAACGGTTACCTCGGTCACCGCGCGGGCCGGCAAGGGCTGCGTATCGACGGTCAGCGGCGCCTCGCGCTGCTCGGCATCCCGCATAAGGCGTGCATGACGCGCCTGGGTTTCCGGATCGAAGGACAGCCAGTAGCTGGGATAGCCCTGGCTGGCGAATTGCTCCTTGTCCTCATCCGACCAGTCGGTCAGCAGCATGGACGCCGCCTGTTTCGCCCGCTGAACCCGCACGTCGCGTTCGGTGGTGGCCAGCCCGCCCGCCAGCACCTCGGCGACCCGCGCATAGAGTTCGCGCAGCAACGTGGCCTTCCAGCCGTTCCACACCTTGGCGGACACGGCCCGCATATCCGCCACCGTCAGCACCAGCAGCAGGCGCAACCGTTCGGGCGACTGGATGGTGTCGGCCAGGTCGAGGATCGTCTTGGGGTCGTCGATGTCGCGTTTGAACGCCGTGGTGCTCAACAGCAGGTGGTGCAGCACCAGCCACGACACCGTCTCGGTTTCCTCCGTGGACATCCCAAGCGCCGGTCCGACGGTCAGGGCCAGTTCCGCGCCCAGTTCGGAGTGGTCGCCGCCGCGGCCCTTGCAGATATCGTGCATCAGCATGGCCAGATACAGCGAACGCCGAGACTGCACCTGTTCGACCAGATTGGACGCGACCGGCGCGATTTCCGCCAGTTCCCCGCGTTCCATCATGTTCAGGACGCGGACGGCTTCGATCGTATGCTCATCGACGGTGAAAATGTGGTAGGTATCGAACTGCATCTGCCCGACGATGCGGGCCCAATCGGGCATGAAGCGGCCGAAAAAACCGGTCTCGTTCATGATGCTCAGCCACTTGGCGCCGTCCGGATGCTGGCTGGCGGGGTGGATGCCACCGACCCGCGCACGCTCCGGTTCCTTGCCACAGAGCAGGTCCATGAAAAGATCGGCGGCCTTGGGATCGCCGCGCAGACTGATCGCGCGGCGCTCGTTCTGGATCAGGGCACGCAACGCCAGCGGATGCAGTTCCAGGTTCCGGTCGCGCGCCACGCGCAGAATGCGCAGCATCTGGATCGGCTCGACATCGAATCCCCGCCCGGCGAGCGGCAGCAGCTTGCCTTCCGCCAGCACGAACCCAGCGGCGACCAGCGCCTGGTCGGTTTCGGCCTCGATCGCCGGAGGACCCAGCGCGGACCGCAGGATGGCGGGTTCCAGGATGCGGGTCAGGCGGGAAATCTCGCGCGCGTTCAAGAAGAAGTGGCGCATGAAACGCTCCACCCCATCCTGGCGGCCATGGCGCGTGTAGCCCATCCTGGCACCGACCACCGGTTGCAGGTCGAACGTCAACCGTTCCTCGGCGCGCCCCGCCACGTAATGCAGGTGGAACCGGACGGTCCACAGGAACTCCCACGCGCGCCGGCCATGGCGGGCTTCCTGGTCGGTCAGGATGCCGCCGAGATTGGCCAATTCCCCCATCGTCTGCGTGTCGAACACATAGCGCGCGATCCAGTACAAGGTTTGCAGGTCGCGCAATCCGCCGCGGCCTTCCTTGATATTGGGCTCCACCACGAAGGGGCTGTCGCCGTAGCGGCGGTGGCGGACGGCGCGTTCGGCCTGTTTCGCGGCGATGTAGTCGGCGGCCCCGGCCTCCTTGCAGGCGGCGCGGAACCGGCTGTGGAATTCTGTGAACAGGTCCGAGTCGCCGGTCAAATGGCGCGCGTCCAGGAGCGCGGTGCGGATGGTCGTGTCCTTGGCGCCTTCGACCAGGCAATCGTCGATGGATCGCGTGGCGTGCCCGACCTTCAGGCCCAGATCCCACAGGAAATACAGCATGTACTCGACGATCCGCAGCGTGTCCGGTGACGGATCCTCCGCGGTCAGGAACAGCAGGTCGATATCGCTGAACGGCGCCAGCACGCCGCGGCCATACCCGCCGGTGGCGGCGATGCTCAAGCCTTCGCCATCCCCCAGATCGGTGTCGTTCACCGCGTGGTCGAACAGTGCGCTGACGACGCCATCCACCAATGCGCCCAACAGGCGGGCGGATTGCAGGCCGGTGAGCTGTTCCTGCTCAAACCCATGCTGCACATAGGCCTGGATGCGCGCGAGGTGCCGGCGAAACGCGATCAGCGCGGCGTCGCGGGCAACGCCGCCCGGCTCCTCGGCCAGCGCCGCCATCGCATCCGACAGGATCGAGGCAGCGGCTTCCGGGGCGCGAGGCAGGGGGATGGGGGTCAACATTTCGGATACCGTACTAGGTCGGATCGCTAACGGGAACAGACAAGAGGGCTTTCAGGCCGTACAACGCCTCCAAAGCCTCCCGCGGGGTCATACGGTCCGGGTCCAGATTGGATAATTGCGAGCGTACATGGTCGGTTTCCAGTTTTCGGGGCATTTCATCGGCCGGTGTTTCATCGGGCGGCGTTTCATCGGGCGGCGTTTCATTGGCGGGCGGGCCGGCGGCGGCAAATAGCGGCAATGCCGCCAGCGGCGCCCCCGATCCCAACGGCCCGCCATGTTTTTCCAACGCCGACAGCAACGTCGCCGCTCGCCGGACCACCGGCGCCGGCACCCCCGCGAGTTCGGCGACATGCACGCCCCAGGACCGCCCGGCGGCCCCTTCAGCCACTTCATGCAGGAACACCACCGTGCCCTTCCATTCCTTGACCCGCATCGTATGCGGCTTCAATCGCGGCAGACGATCCGCGAGTTCGGCAAGCTCGTGGAAATGTGTGGCGAAAATAGTGCGGCAGCGGATCGCGGAGTGCAACGCTTCCAGCACCGCCCAGGCAATCGCCAGCCCGTCGAGCGTCGCGGTGCCGCGGCCGATCTCATCCACCACGACCAGGGAACGCGGGCCGGCCTGATGCAGGATGGCGGCGGTTTCGGTCATTTCCACCATGAACGTGGACCGTCCGCGCGCCAGGTCGTCGGCCGCGCCCACCCGGCTGAACAGGCGGTCGATGACGCCGATCCGCGCCTCGTCCGCGGGGACCGGCAATCCCGCCTGCGCCAGGATCGCGATCAGGGCGTTCTGGCGCAGGAACGTGGATTTGCCCGCCATGTTGGGGCCGGTCAGCAGCAACACCCGGCGTTCGCCTGACAGATCGCAGCGGTTGGGCACGAAGGCGGCCTGCCCGGCGATGGCGGCTTCCACGACGGGATGGCGGCCCGCCTTTACCAGGAACGCATCGTCATCCGTGACGGACGGGCGGCACCAGGTGCCGTTTTCGGCCAGTTTGGCGGCGGACTGGGCGGCGTCCAGGAAGGCGATCGCATCGGCGACAGCCGCCAGCCGGTCCGCATCCTGCAACGCCGCCTGCACCAAAAGACCAAAAATCATCCGTTCGCGAGACGCCGCCCGCTCGGCCGCTTCCGAAATCTTGCGATCCAGGTCGGACAGTTCCGCCAGGGTGAAGCGCGCCCCGTTGGCCATGCCCTGGCGCAGGGTCAGTTCCGGGAAATCGCGCAGCTTCTCCACCGATGCGGCCGGCGCCTCTATCACATAGCCAAGCTGGGCATGGTGGCGGATTTTCAGGCTGGCGACCCCGAAACGCTGGGCGTAGTCCAATTGCAGGGTCGCGACGACACGCCGGCTGTCGTCGCGCAGCGCCCGATGGGCATCGAGTTCCCCGTCATAGCCGGCGCGGATGACGTTGCCGTCATCCAAACGAGGCGGCACCGGGTCCGCCAGGGCATCGGTCAGTTTCAACGCCAAAGGTGGGTCGTCCTGAAACGCGGTCCGGGCCACATCCAACGCGGCGGGCAACGGTCCATCCAGCACCGAGCGGATGACCGATGCGGCTGCCATTCCGTCACGCAAGGCCGCCAGGTCGCGGGGGCCGCCGCGATGGAGCGACAAGCGCGCCAGGGCACGGGCGACGTCCGGCGTGGCACGCAACGCGGCACGCAATTGCGTTGTCGCCTCGGTGGCGCCGAGCAACCAGGACCAGGCGTCCTGGCGCTGGGCGATTGCGGCGGGATCGGTCAACGGCGCGCTAAGCCAAAGCGCCAGCAGACGTGCGCCGGCCGGGGTCAGGGTCCGCTGCACCACTGCCTGCAAACTGTGTCGCGTGCCGCCATCTCGGGTGCGTTGGATTTCCAGGCTGGCCCGGGTCGCCGCATCCATGGCCAGCACCCCGGTTTCGCCCTGGGGCTGTGGGCGGGACAGACGCGGCAACGTGCCGGCCTGGGTGGCGCGGACGTAATCGACGGCCAGGGCGGCGGCGACGGCCTCTGCATCGGTGAACGTGCCGAACGCGTCCAGGCTGGCGGCGCCGAACGCCTCGGCCAGACGGCGACGTGCGATCAACGGCGAAGACGGTGCCGTATCGGGTGCGCGCCTTGGGTCCCACTCGCCCAACGCCAACGAGTCGGGAGAGAGGATTTCGGCCGGTTCCAGCCGTCCCAACAGGGCGGACAGATCGGCGGTCGGGAGCGCGGCGGTTTCAAACAGCCCGGTGGACACGTCTAGCCAGGCGGCGCCGATCCCGCTGGCGTCGGCGGACGTGCGCGAAGCCGGGCCGGCGCGGCCGTCGGCGGCTGGCGTGATCGTGCCATGCGCGAGGGCCAGAAGCAGGTTCGGTCGGCCGGCTTCCAGCAAGGCGTCCTCGGTGATCGTGCCCGGCGTGACCAGTCGGACGACCGCGCGACGGATCGGGGTCTTGCTGCCGGCGGGACGGGATTTCGGGTCCTCCATCTGTTCGGCGACGGCGACGCGGAAGCCGCGGCGGATCAGGCGCAGCAGATAGGCTTCGGCCGCGTGGTGCGGAACGCCGCACATTGGGATCGGGCTGCCGTCATGCTCGCCACGATGGGTCAGGGCGATATCGAGCGCGGCGGCGGCGGCCTCTGCATCCGCGAAGAACAGCTCGTAGAAATCGCCCATGCGGAAGAACAGCAGCGCCTCTGGGTGGTCGGCCTTGCTGGCGAACCACTGCGCCATGGCGGGAGTCGCGCCTTCGGCGCGCGGGATTTTGGCGATGCCTTCGGCGCGCGGGGTCTTAACCGCACCTCCGGCGCGCGGCTGGGCGGCGGCCGGCTCCGTCGGCGTGGGTTCGTTCGTATCGGTGGTTGGAGAGGTCGACGGCATGTCCATGGTCTACTCCGAGCCATCCGGCCTGCGAAGCAGGGTTGGCCGATTCGGCCGAACCACGCGACCCCAGGGGTGGACCGGATGCTCGGCCGGCCGCTCGGGCTCGCGCGGTCCGGCAACCCTGTTGGCGGGGACGGAGGCTGGGATCGCGGCACGTCCCATTGGGCGTCCCACTTTGCCGATGTCCGTCGTGCTGCTACCTGCTGCATGGAGCAGAGGGCGCTTTGCCTTCTCCCTGCCCGGAATCCGACCATGGCCAAGTCCACCAGGACCCCCACGCCGCGAAACGACCAGACCAACGAGGCGTTGCTGGAACTCGCCGAAGCGATGCTGGACGAGCATTTTTCGGATATCGACGATTGCGACGCCTACGAATCTCTCTATGGCTCGGGTCGGGGCCGTCGCAAGCCGGTGCCGGTCACCACGCTGACCGAATCGGAATTTGAAGCCGGTGGGTCCGCGGCGGTGATGACCGGGGCCAAACGAACGGAATTCACCATCAGGATGGTGCATCCCAAGTTTCAGGCGACGGTGGCCATGGTCTACCAGCCGGACGATGGGGAAGTGCTCAGCGCGCAGGTTGCCGTGTTCACCGGCAGCCGAAAGGACGCCAACCGGGTGTTGGAGAAGTGGCTCGACGAAATCCTGACATTCGATGAGGACGACGTCGCAGCCATGTTCGGGCTGGAAGAGGACGACGACGACGGCGACGACCAGCCGTTTTTCGGGGAAAATCCGGGGGCGCCACCACCGCCTACCCCCGCCGACGCGGCCCGGATCAAGCGCCTCGCCGGGTCCATCGCCCGATCCCTGAAGGAGGAATCCGGGCCGCGGCTATCCGATGACGATCAGGCCTGGTTCGAATCGTCGCCGCAAACGCTCTGGCCCATCCTTGACGGCGCGCTCGCCTCATGCACCGCCAAACGCCGCGACGACCACCTCGTGGCCGCTTTCCATTTCCTGCTGGGCGCGCAACTCGAACTCATCCGCTATCGGATCGAAAGCGGTTGGGATTGGGCCAAGGCCATGGCCGACACCTACCAGGAGCGGATCGTCAGGATCGCCGACACACCTGGCCTTCAATCGGACGACTGGTTGGAGATGGTATCGGCCCTGGGCCGTGCCAAAATCGAAATCCATCCGGACCTGCGGGAAAGACTGGGCGACACCGCGGAAGGGTTCCAGCCGGAAGACATGCCCGAGGAACTGATGGGCGCCATGCACGCGATGCTGGCGCAGATCGCGGAGCAGGCCCCGACGGCGTTCGATGTCGTCGAGGCGATAACCGACTCCGGATTGGTCATGCCGCCCGGTCTGATGGCCTTTCTGGTGCATGAAATGGCGCGCTCCCCGCATGCCAAACTGCGCGAAGCGGTGCCGCTGATGCTGCTGCACCAGGACCGGGACGTGCGGCAAGCGGCCGCCACGGTGCTGGAACAGATTGCCTCGCCCGATGTCGTGTCGCCGGAGTCGCTTCGTCGGATGATCGCCGTGCGGAACTGGCTGCCGGAAGCCGAGCGGCCGGGGCTGGACCAGGCGATCCGGAAGGCGCGATTGAAGGATGTGGCCTGCGCGCAATGGCCGGCGGCGGCGGATATCGTGACTGTGGCGTCCACGATCGACGGGTCGGGCGCGCAAAGTCTGCTGATCACCACCCGCACCGGGCGAACGAGCGTGTTTGCCGGCCTGTTGCTGAAGCAGGGGTTCGGCCTGCGCGACACCTGGTTCGAACCCGAACAGCCCCGCCGTGAGACCAACAACATCCTGACCCAGATCCGTCTGAAGACCCCGGTCGCCGACCTGGATCGGCGTTACCTCGACATTGCCGTGCAACACGCGATCGCCACCGGCCTGCGGGAAGGGCGGGTGCCAACCGCGAACCTGCTGCGGGTTGCGGAATATGCCGGCGGGGCGGAATGGCGCGATCGCCTGATCGATGTCCCCTCGGAAGCGGAGGAGTTGTTCGCCGGCCTGGAAGCCGCGGCGCGGACCCCGGCGGCGATCGAAGCGTCTTTGCGGCGCAGCGCGGCATGGCTGACGGGGGAGGCGTTCGCGGAGTCCTGGTTCGAGGACGATCCGACGATCCGGGCGGTGGTCGCGCGGGCGCCAAGACGGGACCGCAAGGCGGCGATCCAGTTGCTGCTGACCGAAGGGCTGCCCCCCGGACGTTTGGTCTGGGCCGAGCGGATGGTGCTGCTGGGATTGTGGGCGGGGGCGGCGAAAGAGAAGGCAAGCAAGACTCTGGGGCCGGATTTCATCACCCTGGCGCATGTGTTGGCAGGCGATCGGCCGCTGGAGGATATCCCGTTCATGGTCGGGGTGGCGGAGAAAACGGTCATGGTGGCGCGGTCGGCGCGCTGGTAGGCGCGCCGGTTTCGCCTGGGCGCTTGACCGGCCCTCGCCAAGGCCGGAACACTAGGACCTGAACGAGACGTCCATACGGGACGCCCAACACGGGATGTAACACCAAGCGGTTCGAAACAATGACCGACGCACCGCCACCGCCCCTCATGGTCATTGCAGGGCTTGACCCGGCAACCCGCGCTTCAACGGCGCGGGGCGGGTTACCGGACCAAGTCCGGCAATGACCATGAGGGGATGCCTGGGGCAATCGTTCGGACCGCGGGGAAAGGGAGCCGACATGCCAGCGCGCACGGGCCAGGATTATCTGAACGGTCTTCGCCAACGCAAACCCGAGGTCTGGTTGCGCGGGGAGCGCGTGACCGATGTGACCACCCATCCGGGCCTCGCCAACGGTGCCCGCGCCATCGCCTCCCTCTACGACCAGCAATGCGACCCGAAATATCGCGATGCGATGACGTTCCTGGCGCCGTCGGGGGAGCGGCTGGGATTGTCCTTCATCGTGCCGCGCACCCAGACCGAACTGGAACAGCGTCGGGTCATGATGCTGAACTGGGCGCGCACCACCTGCGGCATGATGGGTCGGTCCCCCGATTTCATGAACGTGACGTTTTCCGCCTGGAACGCCGCGGCGGATTACTTCGGCCGGGGCCAGAAAGCGTTCGGCGACAACATGCGCCGTTACTACGAGTATATCAGTTCCAACGACCTGGTGCTGACGCATTCGCTGATCAACCTGCAACGTTCCCGCGATGTCAGCGGCATGTTCAACCTCCAGGAAGGCACCGCGCTTCAGGTCATCCGCGAGAGTTCGGCCGGTCTGGTCGTGCGCGGGGCGCGGGTTCTGGCGACATTAGGGCCTTTGGCCGATGAAATCGCGGTCTATTCGCCTCGACTGGCGCAGCATCGCGAAGGGCACAGCCCCTTCGCGCTGAATTTCGCGCTGCCCTGCGACACACAAGGTCTGCGCTTTCTGTGCCGCGACAGTTTCGATTACCAGAAGACCCATTTCGACCACCCGCTGGGCTCCCGCTTTGAGGAAATGGACTGCATCGTCTTCTTCGACGACGTGCTGGTGCCGTGGGATCGGGTGTTCATCCACGGCGATGTGGGCCTGCTGAACAACACGGCCGCGATCACCCATTCCTCCGCGCACACATCGCACCAGGGGGCGGCGAAGAATCTGGCGAAATGCGAACTGGTGCTGGGTGTCGCGCTGCTGATCACGGAAACGCTGGGCAGTTCGCATCTGCCGCATTCCGATGAGCGGATCGGCGAGTTGATCATGTACACCGAACTGATGAAGGCCTGCATGCGCGCGGCCGAGGCCGATGCCAAACTGGATGAATGGGGCGTGATGTGTCCCGCGTCGCTGCCGGCGGAGACCACGCGGAACCTGTTCATGACGGCCTATCCGCGGATGGTGGAGATCCTGCAACTGCTGGGTTCCTCCAGCCTGATGATCCTGCCGACCAAGGCGGATTTCGCGTCTCCACTGGGGCCGGCGATCGAGCAGTATCTGGCGACGGACAATAGCAGTGCACGGGACCGGGTGAAGCTGTTCCATCTGGCGTGGGACATCTCGTGTTCGTCGTTCGGCAGCCGGCAGGTGCTGTATGAACGTTTCTTCGCGAGCGACCCGCTGACCCGGGCGCGGGCGCTGGCGTCGCAGTTTCCCAAGAAGGAGATCACCGACCGGGTGCTGGACTTCCTGGGGCGGGAGGATCCGACGTAACGACAGACGACAACCGGAGGACAACGTCATGAGTGGCCGGCCGATGTATCTGGGACATGTCAACGTCTATGTCCGCGACGCCGATCGATCGCGGGATTGGTATGAGAAGGTGCTGGGTCTGCACACGTATCATCACAGACCAGGCCGAGCGGCGTTCATGTCGGCGGATTTGGATCAGTCGCATGAGGTGGCGTTGATGCAGGTCGGGGCCGATGCGCCGGGTCCTCAACGCGGACAGGTCGGGCTGAACCACATGGCCTGGATGGTTGGCAGCCTGGACGATCTGGGCGTCGCGTATCAGCGGCTGAGGGACAACGCGGTGAAGATCGACGCGATCGTCGACCACGGCATTTCGCTGGGCATTTACTTCCGCGATCCGGACGGCAACGGGCTGGAAGTGTCCTACGAACTGCCGCGCGCGGAATGGCCGCGGAAAGAGCAGGTCTTCAGTGAGGACGTGGTGAACCGCGGCCTGTTTCCGGGGCCCTGGGACGGCGATCCGGCGGTCGTCAGGCGGTAGCGGCCGGTCAGGCTTCGTTCGGCCAGGTTTGCCGATCCCGGAGCCGACGCCGGTTGACAGGATGCGGCACCGGGGAATGAAGTGACAGCGGCACCCGGGGCCGGCCCCGCACACGGGGTGCGAACCACACCCGCGCAAGGGGTGCGAACCAAACCCGCACACGGGGTGCGAACCAAAGTTGCGCGATCGAGTACACGCCTCACCGTCATTGCCGGGCTTGACCCTGTAGGGCCGGGCAACCCGCGCTTCAGCGGCAAGGGGCGGGTTGCCTGATCAAGCCCGGCAATGACGCTGAGGCGAGTCTATCGGTCC
>CAMBXJ010000004.1 GCA_945871455.1 Asaia bogorensis | reverse complement strand
TGCTACATGACGAAGTGCCCCTATGTTCCGCCGCATTCTTTCAATCTGGATTTTCCCCACCTGATGCTGCGGCATCGGGCGATGGAAGCGCGCCAAGGCCAGGTGTCGTTCCCCGACAAGCAATTGGCGGAAACCGATCGCAACGGCGTGCTGGCCGGCTTGGTCGCACCGATCGCCAACTGGGCGACCACGCGTGGCAATACGACGATCGGGCCGATCGTGCGGTCCGTCGCCGGCCTGCATCCGGATGCCGAACTGCCGAAATACGCCGGCCAGAGCTTTCAGAATTTAGCCGCGGAAACGCCGGTGCTGAACCGGGATGCCCCTGCGTTTGGCCGCAAGGTCGTGCTGTACGCGACGTGTTTCGTGAACTACAACACGCCGGAAGTCGGGGTCGCCCTGCGATCGGTGCTAGCGCGCAATGGCGTCGAATCGATCGTCGTGCACCCAAGCTGCTGCGGCATGCCGCTGCTGGAACAGGGTCGGATCGAGGACGTCGCAAAGAACGCCCGCAAGGTCGCGACCGAGATGAAGGACTGGATTACCAAGGGCTACGACATCATCGCCCTGGTGCCGTCCTGCGCGTTGATGCTGAAATCCGAGTGGCCGCTGATCCTGCCGGAAGATCCCGACGTCATCACGCTGTCTCGCGCCACCTTCGATGTCGCCGAATACATCGTCGATATCGCCCGCAAGGAAGGCCTGGCTCCGGGCATGGAACCGATCGAGGGCACCATGACCGTGCACATGGCGTGTCACGCCCGTGCGCAGAACATGGGCCAGAAGGCCGCCGAAATGCTGCGGCTGCTACCCAAGGCCGATGTGAAAGTAATCGAACGCTGCTCCGGCCATGGCGGGTCCTGGGGCTTCAAGAAGGAACATTTCGACACCGCCATCAAGACCGGCCGCCCGGTGGCGCGCCAGGCGGCCCAGAACGGCGCCGGTTTCGTAATGTCGGAATGCCCCCTCGCCGGCGTTCACATCGTGCAGGGCATCGAGAAACTCGGCACGGACGCGCCGAAACCGCAACTGGTCACCCATCCGATCCAGCTTGTGGCGCGTGCGTATGGCATTTCCCCATAACCAGCGGAGGCACACCATCATGTCCAGCAAACGTGCCATGACCGAGGCCGACATTCTGCCGGCCGTCGAATACGCCCGAAACCGCACCGAATGGCGCCGCAAGATCGGTGCCCGCAAGCGCAACCGCCGCGTCGAAATCGGCCCCCATGTCACGTTCTATTTCGAATGCTGGGACACGATGTGGCTGCAAGTGCAAGAGATGGTCTATATCGAAAAAGGCGGCGCCGAGCAGATCCCTGGAGAGCTGGATGCCTATAATCCGCTGATCCCGAATGGATCCGAACTGACCGCGACCTTCATGATCGAGATCGACGATCCGATCCGGCGCAAACGCATCCTCGACCGGTTGGGCGGCATCGAGAACACCGCCTTCATCCGCGTCGGTGGCGAGACCATCAAGGGCCAGGCCGAAGCCGACCAGGATCGCACGCGCGAAGATGGCAAGGCGTCATCCGTGCAGTTCGTGCATTTCGCGTTCACCGCAGACCAGATCGCGGCGTTTTCCAGTCCCGACGCGGAAGTGCTGCTTGGCTTCAACCACGCCGATTATGGCCACATGACGATCCTGCCGGAAGCCGTGCGCGCGGAACTGACCGGGGATTTTGGCTGATAGTCAACCGCCCTTATCGTCATTGCCGGCTCAAGCTCAGCAATGAGGAGGGGCGGTGCGTGGGTCAGGGGCATTGGAATGGGCCTACGAAAACCAAAACCGGCCGGTCGGACGTGGGTCCAAACCGGCCGGTTCGTTATCCAGGTCAGACGGAGACTTGCCGAAACCCCGCCTGACCCGACCGTCGCACCCTTGGTCGCCGCTGCTTACTCCGCCGCCTGACGGATCTGGTTGCCGCGTGCCAGTTCCTCGGCGGCGGCTTTCGCCACCACGGTGCCTTCGAAGAAGCGCGGGTTCTGGGTGCCCCACAGATGCACCGCGTTGGCGAAGGTGAAGTCGCGGAAGTTGTCCTCGGTAAAGAACCCGTCCTCCACCAGTTCATACGCTTCCGGCAGCGGATCGCGCATGTCGATCACGTCGAAATGCCCGATGTCGGAACTGTAGATCGCGTTCAACTTCGCCCCCATCGGGTTCGTCTTCCCGAAGGCGAGCGCGTTGCCGCGGTCGTCCGCCTCGCACCCGAAATAGAACGGCGTCGCATACAGGTCGATCCAGTCCTGCTTGCGGGTGATCTTGCAGGCGGAGAAATCGTCGAGATCGGCGACCCCACCGGTCAGATGCGCCTGCTCCGGATCCGGCCAGCCATCCCGTTCCTTCAGCGCCGCGAGGATGTCGGCATAGCCGTGCTTTTCCACCAGGCTCATGAGCAGGGTCCGGTCGAGCTTGTTCGGATCCATATGCTCCAGGGCACCGCGGTTGCGACGTTCCCAATGTTCCATCAGGTCGCCGAACAATTGTGCCGCCCAGCCGACGCCGCCTTCCAGGAAGGCCCAGCGCAGGGCTGGGAACCGACGCGTTACGCCGCCCAGGAAGATCGCCTTCGCCGTCGCATGCCCGGCCGCCGCGAAATGGCCGATATGGTTGTAAACGAAATTGGTTGGCGAGTTGCGCAGGCCCTGGTTGCTGCCCGTGCTATGGAAGGTCGGCGCGATGCCGAGTTCCTGGCATTTCGCCCAGACCGGGTCGTAGTCGTAGTCGCTGTCGATACCGATCGGGTCGTACCAAACGGCCAGACGAGAAGTGTCCGGATTGTCGTAGTTGACCGACGGTACCTTGCGGAACATGTTGCTGCCGAACATGCCGGCCTTGGTGCCGAGCTGCTTGGTCGTGAACTCCAGTTCGGCGACGGCCTCTTCCGGGTTGTGCATCGGGATGATCGCGGCCGGGGTCATGCGGTCGCTCAGGTCCCGGAAGTAATCCGCCGAAACGATATTGTAGGCGCGAATGACCGCCCGTCTCGTTTCGTCATCATTGATGCGCGGCAGCCGCAGGCCGGCGGTCGGGTAGATGATGGCGAAATCGGTGCCGATCTCGTCCAACCGCTCATACAACATGCGCGGCATCATCGCGGTGGCACGATCGAGCGTGTTCTCGGTCTGCCGGCTCCAGAATCCCGGCTGGGCGATGCGCCGGCGCTTGCGTTCGGCGACGGTCATGGCCAGGGCGTCGCGGGTGGACCGCATGGACGCCAGATATCCGTCCGCGGCCTTGTCGCCGCCGACCTTTCGCATGCGTTCAGCAAAGACGGGGTCGTATTCGACCCAGTGACCATCGCCATCGATCACTGGATGTTTAAGTCGAGACTTGATTTCGGCCGGCGAGGCGTTTCCGTGGGCGCTCATGCTCTTTCCTCCCAACTGGGGTAGCCAAAGGGAACGGCAGGTGATGCGACTCTTGGTTCTTCAACCGCTAGATCAAGCGATCCGTCGAGTCAAGCACGCCCGACCGACAGGGTGTCATTGCGTAAAAAGAACGGGTAGCGCTACCATGCCATCGCGCCGGGGCCGCTGTTCTTCCCAATCTCCGCCAACCGGCCTAGAGTCGGGCAACCATCAAGGAGGAACCAGGATGTCCCTGCACGAGACAGGCGCCATCACCGGCGTTGGCGAGACCAAATACATGCGCGGGACCGACCGCACGCCCCTGTCGCTGCAATTGGAGGCATCGCTGAATGCCATCCGCGACGCCGGCCTGAAGCCCACCGATATCGACGGCCTGATCCCCTATGGCCATGGCGCCGTCGCCGAGGACTTCATCACCAATTTCGGCATCGCGGATTTGCGGTTCTCGGCCACCACGCCGATGGGCGGCGCGTCCGCCGTTGCGTCCATCCAGTGCGCGCTCGCGGTCATCGATGCCGGCATCTGCAAGCACGTGCTGATCTCGCTGGGTCGCACCGGCTATTCCGGCGGACGCATCGGCACCCGCGTTCAACAGATGCCGCAGTTCCGCACGATCGGGGAGTTCGAGATGCCGTCGGGCGCCATCGCCCCGTCCCAGCTCTACGCCGTCATGGCGCGTCGGCACATGGAGCAGTACGGCACCAAGTCCAGCCAGCTCGCGGAAATCGCGGTGACCACCCGCTATCACGCCTCGCTGAACCCCAATGCCACGATGAAGAATCCGATCACCATCGAGGATCATCAGTCCTCGCGCATGATCTCCGACCCGCTGCGCCTGCTGGATTGCTCGCTGGAGAGCGATGGCGGCTGCGCGATCGTGGTCAGTGCGGCCGATCGCGCCAAGGACATGGCCAAGACCCCGGTCATCGTGATGGGCGTCGCGGAAGGACACCCCGACTCGCCATCCGCCATCACCCAGCGGCCGGACCTGACTACCCTGGGCCTGGCCAAGGCCGCACCCAAGGCCTTCGGCATGGCGGGCGTCACCCACAGCGACATCAACGTCGCCGAGATCTACGATTGCTTCACCTATATCGTCATGTGCCAGCTTGAAGACATGGGCTTCTGCAAGAAGGGCGAGGGCGGCTCCTTCATCGAGAACGGCGCGCTGGGCCTGAACGGCCGTCTGCCGGTCAACACCCATGGCGGGCTGCTGTCTCAGGCCCACATGGCCGGCATGAACCACATCGTCGAACTCGCCCGTCAGTTGCGTGGGGAAGCCGCGGCACAGGTGCCGAACGCGCGGATCGGCCTGGTCACGGGCTATGGCGACATGGGCGACGGGTCCATCGCCATCATGCGGAGGGGTTGATCATGGACGGTTACGACAAGCTGGTCCCGTCCCCGACCCCGGACACGCAGCCTTATTGGGATGGGCTGGCCGCGGGACAGTTGCGCCTGCAACGATGCGGCGACTGCCACACGGTGCGCCATTACCCTCGCCCGGTCTGCCCGTCCTGCTATTCCATGAACACGGAATGGATCGACGCGACCGGTCGCGGCACCGTCCATAGCTGGACGATCACGCATTACGCGTTCCACCCCGGCTTCAAGGGCGATCTGCCCTATGTCCTGGTGACCGTGGATCTGGACGAAGGGGTCCGCATGCAATCCCAGGCGCGCGGTATCGACGCAAGCCAGTTGCGGGTCGGGCTGCCGGTGAAGATTGCCTTCGAGAAGGTGAAGGACGACCTGACCCTGCCGGTCTTCGTCCTGGCCTGAAACCTGGCGCGGGCGCCGCGTTCCTGCTGCAATACCGACCGACGTAACCATTGACCGATGCACCACCCCACCCGTCAAGCCCGGCAATGACGGTGTGGGGACGCCGATAGGTCGTCGGTTAGGTCGGCTGGTATGAGGTGTCAGGCCGTAAGATCGCTCAGCCGTTCCCAGACCAATTCGCGGGACTGCATCACGCCGTTCAGCATCGCGGCGGGTGGAGACAGCACCATCCGGTTGCCCTCGAACCGCACTTTCCGCACCTGCTCCCCGCCGACCGCGATGCGGGCGACGCCGGATGCATCGACCCTGGTAATCAAGGTCGTTCCGTCGAACGTATAATTACCGCAATAGGATGCATAGGCGCGCGGCGTGCCTTCCGGCATCTCCATCCGGCCGTCGCATAGCACCGCCATCATGCGACCGTCCGCGTTCAGCGTGACCAACCCCATGCCCTTTGGCCCGAACAGGGGCGGCACCGGTTTCCCGTCCGGATCACGGCTGCTGCTGTCCACCATCCGCCACGTTCCGACGATCGTCTGCATGCTCATTCGCCCTCTCGGTCTGCGAACGGGCAACCGCCACGGGTCAACCCGCCGCCATCGCCCGCCCGTTGCACCGGCTTACTGCCAGACGGGCGCGAACATCAAGTCGTCGGCCAGCGTCTTCTGCTCGTCTGACAGGGACGCGTAGAGCGTACGTCCGTTGGACGCCACGGTCTTCAGCGCATCCGCCCGAGCCGACAGCAGCTTGCCCGCGGTTTCGATACGCTCCAACGACGAAGGGGAGGTCCCGATCCGGGCGGCATCGGTACAGGGCAGTAGCATCAGCTTGCCGGCCGCGCGGACGGCGTCGACAAATTCGGTCCATTTCGCGGTTTGCGCGTCGGTGATGCGCAGTTCCGCCTTCAGGAAGGCCAGCCGCCCGTCCAGATGGGCCGGCAGCGCGGGCGGCCGAGCGTCCGGTGTGTTGAGGCAGACGATGTGGGGAACCATTTCGATGATGCCGGCCATGTCACCGGTCAACTGCAATGGGCCGCCGGTGCCACCGCGTTTCACCGCAGGAGGCGTCGGGCGAGCGGGCGACGCCGGAGTGGCGTCCGGGACACCCGCTACCGGCATCCGACCGGTGTCCTGCGCTCCGACGGCTGACGCGCCGCCTGCGCGAGCCCCCTCTTGCGTGCCCCCGCCCGGCCGTGCCTGGGATAGCGTCATCGGCGCAAGGGGCGTCTGCGGCGGAACGGTCTGCGCCCGGGCAGAGCCAATCAACCCGGTCAGGGCGGTTGCGGCAAGCAAACTTAGAGTGATGCGTGACATTCTTACCATCTCTGTTTCGAAGCGGCCGTCTCTGCCGCGGGTTAACGTTCATAGCCTGGCCCATCGTGTCGGTTGCCGTTGCTGGCCGCCAACAAAGTCCCGACCGGATTTCGAACAAGACCACCACAACCGAGTCCAAGGAGATCGGCCCCTGGACCCGGTAGCGGCCTTTTCAGGGTTCGATGTCAGGACGTGCCAAGTCTGCAACCTTATGTTCCGTGATGAATTTCCTCATGCCGGCCTCGGCCCCGGCAGGATCGGGCTCATCCGCGAACACCAGTTCCACCGGTTGGCCCATGGCCTTGCCGCCATTGCGCGTCAACGCAACCTTGGCGCCACCCCGGACGAACTTGACACCGGCCGCCATGGTCGCCACCGCCGAGCCGGTCAAGCCTCCGCCCATGAACATGGACACGCCTATCTTGATCGGCTCGGCCGCAAGTCCACCGCTGATGAACGGCATTCCGAAACGATCGGCCCCCGCAAGTCCGGCGATCGCGCCGGCCCCAACGACCAAACCACGGCGTCTGGTGTGAAGTCCCGACGTCATGGATGTCATGGAGCCTTCCTCCTTTTCCAGGGTAAGAACCCGCCATGCTGTGTTTGGCATTTTCTGTCATCCTTCCGCGGAATGATTTCTCGCGTGGGTAATAGAACGCCCAGACCGGCCGAGGGTTACGTCGGGTCCTGCGCGCGGACTTCGCGTTCGGTTTATCCTCACTATGAATGGTGGCGACTGCGAAACCGACGGCCGGGCACGTTCTCGAATGGGGGGATCGGTTGCCATTTGCGCTGCCTCGCGATCGCTGCCAGGACGACTAGCCAGTGGTTTTATTCAACAACTGCAGCGCCACGCCCTGCTGAGCCTTCGTCAGATGCGCGCAATCAGTCTGTGTAGACACGCCTTCGCCATTCCCGACCACATACCTGAAGAACGCCAGAACAGCATCGCCCCGTGCTGGGTCTTTCGGCGTGCGGGGGATTAGCGCAAAAGACGGGATCACGATCGGCCAAGACTCGGCGCCCGGCTGATTGACCAGCGAAGCGGGGAACGCCCCCCCCTTTTCCGCATCCGCCGCCCGGACCGCGGCAGCCTTGACGGCGGCGCCGGAGGGCGCAATGACCACGCCGTCCGCATTCTTCAGCTTGACGGTTGTGTGTTGGTCCGCCCTCGCGCGACCGATCGGCATATAAACAATACTTCCGGGGATAGTCCGGATGTTGTCTCCCATGTTGTTCAGGTCCGGCACCATGGACCCGACCGCCCAGCGCTTCGTGATTGCGGCACCGTACTTGGCGCGCCAATCCGCATTCGTGGCCAACAGGTACTGTGTGAAATGATATGTCATGGTGTAAAGGCTGCCGCTGGGGTCGCCAACATGGAGCGGTCGGATGTCCAAATCCGGCAATTTAAGGCTGGGATTGACCGCGGCGATCTTGGGGTCGTTCCAGTTTTTGATTGCGCCGGAGTAGATACCGGCGAGCAGTTCACCATTCAATTGAATCTGATTCGCGGTAATTCCCGCCACATTGACGACTATGGCCAGGCCACCTTTCCCGAGGGGGATCTGAAGCAGATTCGCCTCTGCCAGCTTCTGGTCCGGAGTCGGCAGGTCGGTTGCTGCAAAATCCGCGTCGCCACGAAGCAGTTTGTTGAGCCCGCGACCAGCGCCAATCGGCTCATAACCAATGGTTAGGCCGGGGGTCGCCGGAGCCTCCGCGAGCCAAAGCTTCATGCGCAGGGCAACAAATAGGGTTCCGGCCCCGATGATAGGGGCATTTTGCCCCCGGGCCGTCCTGGAGCCAGACAAGAGCAGACCAGCCGCCCCTGTCATGGCTCCCGTGATGAGGAAGCGGCGCCTCTGGATATTGTTTATCATGACGTTTGTATCCCGTTTCTGCGGGTGGCAAGATTTTTTTGCGTCTAGGGACCGCTCCATTTCGGACGGCCTTGCCAGCGATGTCTTTTTTTGGCCACTACGCGACTGGAATTAGTCACGACCTGTTCGAAAGCCGACATGCCACCATGTGTGGTCTCGACTCATCTCAGTCTGTCGCTTTGCATGACGTCCGTTCGGCAAGACCAGAATAGTGCATGATCAGATCGGTTCTGGTCTTTCCAGGAGCCGTCCATGCCTTGGTGCTGTCGCCGTGGACGTCCGCAAACGAGACGTGTGTGCCTCGATGGAGGTATGTGCTGCGTCTCATCGAGTACCTGCGGTCGTTGCAGGCAGGCCACTGAGCTACCGGCCGGACAGGGTCCGGCCGGTAGCGTCAGCGATGTGGTCAGCCGCCAGTCGGCTTGCGCAGCCAAACCTCGACGCGCTGGTTCAAAGGCGCGGTGTTCGGATCCAGGTTGCAGGCGACGGCCGCAGCCGGACCGACGCCCAGGGAGACAGCGTCCTTGATGCCATAGTTGGTCACCAGCCGATCACGGACCGCCTCGGCCCGTTCACGCGACAGCGTGCGGTTTTCGGCATAGTCGCCAGCGGCGCCACTGAATCCAACCAGCACAACCTGCTGCTTTTCGTAACCCGGAAGTTTCATGTGGTCCGCGAGACGAACCAAGTCGGCCTCGGCGCGCGCATCCAGGTTGTTGGTGCCAGCCTGGAAACGAAAGGTGATGGACAGCCGGTCGGCCGAACCAACAGCTTCCTCGAACGCCCGAACGTCGGTCGGGCGGATACGCTGGCGTCCGCCGTCCTGGGCGTTACGCACATTGTCCAACCGGTCGGCGCCGTAGGTGTCAGATGCCTTGCCCGGAGCCAGATCGGCGAATCCGCTGGCACTCACGGCCGCCTGGCCTTCCGCGCTCAGGATGTACTGCAAGAATTCGCGCGTCGCGGGGTTCGGCGCCCGGCCCGGCGCAACATACATGAACAGGCGGCGGCCCAACGGATACTCATCGGTCTTGATCCGGAACGTGTCCGCTTCGATGCCAACACCGCATTCGGTGCCAAGTTGCACCGCACGCGTGCTACGCCGCAATGACAGCGAGGTGAACCCGATCCCGGCCGGATTGGCGGCCACTGCGTCCGACAGGTCTTCCAGGACCGCGAAGCGCGGCGCGGCCAGGCGCGGGAACGCCTCAACGCAACGCGCGACCTCCGCCACGCCCATGATGGTGCCACAGAACGCGTCCACGGTGCCGAAGCTGGGCTCTGGGCTGTATATCGCAATCGGCTGGTTCGGCCCGCCCACCTGCGACCAGTTGGCGATCCGCCCCGAATAGATGTCCTTGATCTGCGTCATGGACAGCAGCTTCAGCGGGTTGCGCGGATGCACCACGACCGCAAGGGCGTCCAGGCCGATCACGTTCTCGGTGCCGGCCTGTTGCAACTGCGCGAGCGTCGGCACATTGGGAACGTTGCGGCGGCGCATCGCCTCGAGATCGGATTCACGAACCTGACGGCTGGCCATCCAGATATCCGCCTGGCCACGCAGCAGCGGTTCCAACCCGGTTCCGGTGCCCTTGGCACGCACCTGCACACGAAGCTTGCGCGCGCTTTCCGCACGTTCCGCGATCACGTCGTACTCGTCAGGTTCCAGCCCCGAATCCACGCGCACGCCGGGCAAACCCAGTTTCTTCGCCCAGGCGGTGGCGAGTTCCACAATCAGCGGCCCACCGACCGTGCTGGAACCCGACAGACGCAAGGTAACGTCGTTCGGCAGAGCGCTGGTCGTCGACGGCGTGGCTGGCCGAGGCTGGGCAACGGCAGGCATCGCGGCCATCGCCATGCCAAGTGCTACGCCCAGGCCGGGAAGAAGTTTGGTGACACGGTGCATGGTTGACAGACTCCTCGGGAGTTCGCGCTGCCGCGTGGTTCGACGAGCGGGCCGTTGCGGCTCGGCGTGCTTCGAACGAGGCGGGGAAGGTTGGCCGACGGACGCAGTCAGGGTTTGAGTTTCGGTCATCATCTGATCACCATGTAGCGACGGGCCTCGGCGATCGGTTCGCCGCATCGGGCGCGATTGGTTCCGACCTTGCGCGTGGTGGTCTTGCCCTTCTCGATAATCGTCAGCTCCACCACCGGCGCGGCGAGCGGATGATCGTCGCAATAGGGCGCTTCCGGCTTCATGCCACGCGTGACGTTTTCGACACGAAAGCCGAAGGTGCTGTCCGGCGGAATGCTGGCGGCATCCGGAACGACATAGGACGTTTCCGCGGTCGCGCCATCGGCGGGGGAGCCACTGATGACATCCATCTGCCCGATCCCTTGGGCGAAGTTTGTGTTGGGCCGAGCGGCGCTGATGTCGCCGGCCTCACCGAGGCGGCGCCCGGGTTCTACCACATGCAGATCGAGTTGTACCGGATCGCGCCAGCGCAGGATGACGCGATAGATTTTCGCGAACTCCGGCACGTCGATCTTGCAGGTAACGACGCCGGTTTCGGCAATCCGGATGGAGACCTCGTTCTTCGGTTCGGTCAGGGCGAAGCCGATCCGCACGCGGCCGTCGCGTTCGAACTTGCCGATATAGGACTCATCGCCATATTCGATCTCGACCTTGCGTCCGACACTGTTTGGACGCGACAATTCCACCAGTGCTCGGCCGTATTGCTGGCTGACCCGCAGTTGCGTGCCGACGAGCTTATCGGCGTTGGCGCATGTGGCGGTGGTTTGCGCGGTTGCCGTTCCAGCAACGAAGACCGACGCCGCGGTGAGTATAAACGCGCGCGCCGTACTATAAAATGGACGGGGTCGCCCCGATTGTTCGGTTTTTCGGCCTCTGTCCCACATCATGTTCTGTGATCCTTCATATTTGCTGACCCCGGGTGCGGGGCATTCGCTGCCGACGCGTCAGATGGGCCACTGGAACGTCGGGAGCCTTCGGGTTGGCCCGCAATCAAGCGAGGCCGGCGCCGACGGCAACAACGTGACGGTAATCCCAGGTTGTATAGTGGCCGGCATCCTGTCCCCACAGCCGATGGCCTTCGTATGAATTCGATTTAGAATGCCGGATTGGTATCAGTCCGGTTACATCGAGAATTTATTGTTATTCGCGGGGCTTGCGCTTCCGTGACAAGCAAGGCCAACCTGGTCCCGTTCGGCACACTGATGCAACCAATGTCGGCGCTCTACCGCCGGATAGCGCGGTCACACCTGGGTTTGAATAGGTTACTAATTGGTTTCACTTCCCCATGACTGTAATCCCGGCGTTACCGGAGGTGCAGTACGGGACCCGGAAGGAGCCGGGTTTGTCACGTGGGGTTGACTGAGAGCGCCAACCAAAGGCGTCCCGCACGGCGAACTCGCACCGACAAACGCGGCGACCTCAATATATTAGCGGGATATGTCACAATTTTGCATCAAATTTTGGAAATTGCATATCACATATTGCGTATATTGTCGCTTTTTGTCTACATACCACGGACCAATCGGCCTAACAGACTCAACCCCGTCACCCTGGGTCGGCACGAGCGGGTTCCTGGAAGGAGAACACATGGACCAGTCGATGAAACCAATCATCGCCCCGACCTGGACAATCGCGATCCCCACCCTGGTCAGACCGGATCACATCGGACGGGCGCGTGGGATGTTCGACGGCGAGCAACACCGCGGCGGTGTCAGACACTCGTCCATCATCACCCCAGGTGTCGTGGGTGTGGCAAGCCAGTGGTAGACCTCAGACACGGTTCCCGGCATCGCCTTCTGCTGGTTCTGGCCGAGACCGGATCAATCGCGGCAGCCCAACCGGTGCATGCACAGGCGAAACCGATATCGCCCCAGACCGAACGGGCGGAGGCCGCGCAGCGTGCCTCGGTCCTGCGCCTCAGCGGATCCAACCCAATTGGCACGCGGCTGGCACGCGACTTGCTGATTGCCTATGGCGCACAGGCGAAACTGACCTCCGTTCGCGAAGTGCCCGGTTCGATCCCCGAAGAGATCGCCATCATCATGCAGGCCCCCGAGGCGTCCCGCATTGTGCGTGGGGAGATCAAGGCACATGGCTCGACGACCGCGTTCGCCGATCTGCTGGCCGGCAAGGCCGATATCGGCATGGCGTCCCGACGGGTAACCGCGGCGGAAGCCGGATCGCTGGCCGCGGCACGGATCGGCGACGTGCTGCGCGCGGAGCAGGAGCATGTGATCTCGCTCGACGGCGTTGCCTTCATCGTGCATCGCAACAATCCGGTGCGGACGCTGACGATCCCGCAGTTGCGCGACCTGATGTCCGGCGTGGCGACTCGCTGGTCGAGCGTGGGCGGTGCGGACATCCCGGTCGTGCTGCATGGCAACGACAGTCGTTCCGGCACCGCCGACCTGATCCGCCAGAAGGTGCTCGGGCGCGGCGCGACGATGGCGAAGACCATCACGATATTCGAATCGAGCGAGGATGTCGCCGATGCCGTGGCCGCCGAGCCCGGTGCAATCGGCTTCGTCGGCACCGCCTTCACCCGCAACGCCAGGCCTATCTCCATCGCCAACGAATGCGGACTGCCCCCCGCCGCCCCGACCCCGTTCCTGGTCAAGGCGGAAGACTACCCCCTGTCCCGACGCCTGTATTTCTATGTCGGCAACAAGCGCGCCACGCTGACCGACGATTTCCTGAAGTTCGCGTTGTCGCCGTCCGCGCAAGCATCCATCGAACATGCCGGGTTTGCCGGGCTCGATCCCATTTTGGCTCCGGTGGAACCCATCCTGCCAACATCATCGACCGGGCGGACGGCCTCTAACGACGCATCCTGGGCGAAGCTGGTGGGCGGCGCACAACGCATGTCGGTCACGTTTCGGTTTGATGTCGGCAGGGCAACGTTGGACAGCCGAGCGAGCCGGGATCTGGAACGGGTGCGGGGTTGGATGAAACAGGAGGGCGCGGGACGGTCGCTGATGCTGATCGGGCATTCCAGTTCCGACGGCGATTTCGCGGCGAACGTGGCCCTGTCGCTGCAGCGCGCCCGTGAGGTCGAGACCCAACTGCGTGCGCTGGGCGTGACGCCAGAGGCAACCCACGGCGTCGGGCCGATTGCACCGGTGGCCTGCGATACCAGCGCCGAGGGGGCGCATCTCAACCGCCGCGTGGAAGTCTGGGTCCGATGAACAGAAACATCCCCCACTCGGCCGTCGGTCGGCCCGTCGCCTGGCAACAGCCGCTCGCGATCGAACGATCGACGTCACATTGGTGAGGTATCCCGCCAGATGATCACGATCGATATCAGACCTTGCGAGCCGCATCGGGCCTTTCACGCGCTGTTGGTCGTGTCCGGTCTGCGTCGGCCACCGCTGTCCGCCCGGTTTACCATCATGGCGCGCCACGACGGCAAGTCGCGCTATGTTGGACCTGCCGGGTGGGAAGACAAATTCACCGAATGCCGCGAATTGGCCGCGGGCTGGGACGCGGAACAGAAGGTGCTGTGGCTGCTGCTGGGTCCGGAGGTGATCGAACCGCTGGACCGCGGGCCTTTCAACTTCACCCTGCTGCAGACGGGCGAACAGATTACCGAACTGGCCATGCCCGCACCGATCCTGCTGCCAGGGCCGGACGGGCTGCCGCCGCTTGCCGAAAGCCATGACAAAGGCGTCGCGGCTTTGCTCCCCTTGCCGTTGACGACCCCGGCTGCGGCTTTCCGTGCCACCACGTCCGCACGAACCCTGTTTCAGACCTCGGACGCGCACCAGGTGGGCCCGACGGTCGTCGAATCCGATGTGCCGCCGCACGGTAAGGACCCATCGGTCAAACCGGTGGTTCTGGGGATCGGCGTTTGTCTGGCGGCCGTCCTCGGTGTCGGCTTCCTGCTGGCCGGGCAGGGCAAGGACGCCAAACCGCCCGTCAGCGCCGTGGTCGCTTCGTCCCCCGTCACATCCCCCGTCACGTCCCCCCAGCGTCCGCTTCCAATCCCGGCCGCACCGCCGCCGCCGGTCGCGACCGACCCCGCTCCAATCTCGATAAAGGAGGCAGATACCGCGGCAGCGTCCATGCCGCATCCGCTTCCCATGCCTGCCGCGGCGCCGGAGCCCGTGGTGGCGCCATCGACGGTTGCGGCACCCGATCCCACCTCGGTCCCGGTCCTGGATGCGGAGCCAGCGGCGGCCCTGCCCATCGCGGCATCGGTTGGCCCCACGGGGGCAGCGGAAACGGTCGAAGACCGGGCTGGACCGCCGCCACAGGCGGAACCTACCCCGCCACAACAGGCCGCCGAAGCGCCGGCTGCCCGCTCCGCATGCGGTGGTCCGCCGATCTCGGCTTCGATACCGGCGATCGCGGATAGCACAACCCCGGAGGAAGCCCATTGTATCGTCCTCGGATGGATTGCATCCGGGCGAACCGACGATGCTGTCGCGGCACTGTCGTCGTTGCGGCGCTCTGGCTACCTGCCCGCGATGTTGGAACTCGCGAAACTGTATGACCCGTTGTCGAAGCACAGCACGCCACCACCGGCCCCCGAATTCGCCCGCGACGAGTACCGCCGTATCATCCAACGCGCCGGGGACAATCCCGTCGGCCAGGAAGCTCGGCATCGCCTGGACGCCTTGCGGGACGGCTGAAACGGGAGCCTTTCCGCGGCCGACACCTGATCGGACCGTGCCGTGGCATCGGCTCGTCAGGAGGCTGTCGGTCGGCTGATGCCACTTTGGTTCGGCACGCGTTCGCATGGCATGCTTCGCCTCGGTTTCTGTCCGGCAACAGCGTTTCCCTCCAGAGCGGCACCCCGAGGCGGCTGCCGGGCGCAACCCGAGAGCGAGGCAATGCCATCGCTGAGGGGACACAACGCATCATGCGCCACGGTAGTCCTGTGCAAAGGCGCACCATGTTTCCGGGCGCCCCACCGCCTCCTAGAGGCAACCTTGCGCACATACCTGTCGCGGACAGAATCGCCAGGCACGGTCCGACGCACGGAGATCCCATAAGTCGAAAACCAGTCTTCATATCTGTACAATATTTCGTGAAACGGCGCCTTGTAGCGCGCCTGAGATTATATCAAATTTGCGAATCATGTTTGTTGTTGATACTGGTCGGCCGGGACGAATACAGATGCAACCATTCGCTGCACGCATAGCGCGCCTTGGGGCGGGCCATGAGAGCAACCAACCAGCCATCTCTCCTGTCATATTATTCCGTAAACGATATACTCTGGACTGAAATTGCCGTCCGAATTCCGTGGTCTGTCAATTGTGGGGCGTGAAACTTTTGTGCAGGATTTGTGGTGTAGTAAACAGGGACTAACGATCAGTCTTCGGGATCGCGGAATTCACTCCCCCCAGGGGGGCAGAAGCGCGGCCGATCCGGGCCATGCAAGGCCCAACGGCGCTTCCCGGTGGTTGAAATCGCCCGGTAGGATGTTTGTATAGACAAAGGACCACTGCCTCGCACTTCGCGGTCAACCGGCCGGAAGAGCATCGGAGTGGAGCAGGAGAGACGATGTTGCGGAACTCAGCAATCACCGCCCGGAACGTCCCCGGCCCCATGACAAGCTGGCTGTTGGCGACTGCCTTGACGCTGGCTGGCGGCACCGCGGCGTTCGCCCAGACCGCCGCGACATGCGACAACTCCGCGAACGCTGGCAACAACGTCCAGGTGCGTGTCACGCAGCATCTGGGTCGGGCGCAGGTGGAACTGAGCAAGCCGAACAGCGCTGGACGCAAGGTTGAAATCGAATACGGCGATGAGCTGTACGTCCTGAAGTTCGGCAATGACGGCCGCGTCCGCACCAGCTTTGCCCTTCTGGCCGCCGAAAACAAGTTTGCCATCAGCATGAGCGAGGCGGCCCCGATCACCTGCGCCCTGACCGTTCCCGAATTCGCCAAATTGTATCGCGTGGTATTGCGGTGGCAGGAGCCGGTGCAACTCGATCTCAATGTGATCGAACCTGGCGGACGGATCGGCGAGACAGGGCATGTCAACGCAAGCCGGCCGAACGGCAATCTTTCGCAAGGCATTGGCGTGATGGACATCATCGGTTCGATCCCAGCCGAAGGATCGACGGCGGAAGTTTCTTACGTCGTCCCGAACACGGCCGCGATTCCGCCCAACAGCGTGTTCGGTTTTCGGTTGGACTATGTCACGCGCGGCGGTCGTCCCGAGGCACCTTACTGCGACGACCACCCCCTGGCCGCGCCGCAGATTGAGTTCATTACAATCGAAGGTGGCACGGTCACCACGCGCAAAATGAGCGTGAACCGGGCCCGATGCCGCGAGAAGATCACCGATGCGCGTCGTCTGATGCCCATTCGCCAGTAACCATCAAGTACCGCCGTCCGCCGACCAAAGTGACAACGATCGTCCCGCCCGCGTCCATGACGCCCGAAGGAGAGTTCAACCTGTGACACGATCGCGTCCGCCCCTCCCCGCCTCCTGTTATCGCAACAGGCCGGCCCGCGGCAGAATCGCCGCGGCCGTCGCCCTGATGCTTGGCGTGGTCACGGCGGCCTTCCCGGCGTCGGCGCAACGGGAACAGGCGCTACCGCGGGAGATCGTGCTGCGATTGGCAGGCTCCGGCACGATCGGGGCGAAAATGGCTCTGGAACTGGCGACGGGGTGGGCCAGGCATCTCAAGTTGCCGGCGGTGCGGGTCGATGGCGGGCTGGACCCGGACGAATACGACATCATCGCCGAGGGCGCGGAACGGGCGCAAAAATTGCGGATAGAGGTGCGCGCCAAGGGCACCGCAAGCGGGTTGGAGCCGCTGCTGCGCGGCCAGGCCGATATCTGGATGGCGTCGCGCCCCGCGCGCGAAGCCGATCTCGACACGATGCGCCGCCGCAACGTCCCCAATCCGCCGTCGCTGGCGCAGCTTCAGCAACCTGGCATCGAGAACGTCGTCGGGTTGGCCGCGCTCGCGGTCGTGGTCAATGCGCGCAACCCGGTCCCCGTGCTGTCCCCGGCGCAATTGCGCGACATCTACTCTGGCAAGGTCACCAGTTGGGCGCGGGTCGGCGGGCCGTCGAACATGCCGATCGGGCTCTACAGCGCCGAGATCGGGTTCGGCAGTCTGGAAATGTTTTGCGTGACCATTATGGGAAACCCCGACTCGCAACGGTGCGCGGATGCGTTCCCGCGCCTGGTCGCGCCGCGGTTTACCCTGCTGGAGGATATGGGCGACGCCGTCGCCGGGAATCCGGCTGGCATTGCCTTCACCGATCTTTCGCTGCGACGGAGTGCCCGCGTGGTCCCGCTTGCAACCGATTGCGGCACCGCCGTCGAGCCCAGTCTGTTCCGCATCAAGACCGACGAATATCCGCTCGGCCGGCGCCTGTATTTCTATCTTCCACCCGGCCGGGAGCCGTCCGCGGCGACGCGCGAATTCCTGGCGTTCACGCTCAGCCCCGCCGGGCAGACCGCCGTCGCGGCCGCCGGATTCGCAGACCTGTCGCCGAGCATGGCCGACCCCAACTACGCTACGGATCGCCTGGATGGCGCGCGGGAAACCATGGATGGCAGCCGCACCCGCGTAAGACCGCAAGATGTGCGGATGTTGCAGGAAGCCATTGCCGGGGCCGATCGCCTGTCCATCACCTTCCGTTTTCAGGCCGGGACCAACGATCTGGACAGCCGAGCGGAGGCGGACCTGGAACGGTTGGTGAGGCTGATGCAGGCGCCGGGATATGACAAAGTAAAGCTGACGATGATCGGCTATAGCGGCAGCGTCGGCGATTATGGGCAGAACCGTATCCTGTCACGCGATCGCGCCGAGGCCATTCGCAATCGTTTGCAGGACGCCGGCATCCAGGACGTGACCGCGGTCGGTGTCGGGCCGGTCGGTGCCGTGGCGTGCAACCTTGATCCAACCACGGGTTCGCTGAACCAGCGCGTCGAAGTGTGGGTCCGCAGACCCAGACCGAGCTGATGGGGCCGATCCTTTCGATCGCGTGGGGCAGGGCAGTGGCTCGGTCTCCACGCATGTCAAGTAACTATGGTACGAAATCGTTACAATTTCCAAGGAATTCATGTTATGGCACTTCTCCTGAATCGACGCAGCCTGATCGCCGGCGCGGCTGGATCGCTGATCGCCCTGCCCCGAATGGCACGGGCCGAGGAGACCCAGATCGTCGGCGCCGGATCAAGTTTCATCAAGCCTGTGATGCAACGCTGGATCGACCACACCCCCGCGACGTTGGGCGTGAAGGCGAGCTACACAGCGATCGGAACCGGAACGGCTCAGACGCGGATTCTAAGCGGCGATCTGGACTTTGCGGCGGTTGAGTTGCCGCTGCCGGCAGACAAGGTGACCAATGGCGAACTGTTGCAGTTTCCCGTGGCGTTCGGTGCCCTGGTCTGCGTTGCCACCTTGCCCGGGATCAAGAAAGATCAGATCGCACTGACCGGTGCGTTGCTGGGCGGCATCTACGCGGGCGCCATCAAGGTATGGAACGACCCACGGATCGCCGCGGTCAATCCTGGCGTGACCTTGCCCGAGATGGACATCCGGCCGTTTCGCCTCGACACGCCAAGCGGCGCGGTGTTCAGCACGACATTTACCTTCACCCAGTACCTCTTGCGGACCAATCCGGACTGGCGGGAGAAGTATGGGGAAGCGGTGCCGAAGCGTTGGGCGGTCGGGTCCATGGCGACCAACGCGGAATCCATGGTCGATAGTCTTGACGGCATACAAGGCGGCATCGGCTACGTTCCGCTGGGACTGGCCATGAATCGCGGGTTAACTACGTTGACGATAAAGAACGCGGCCGGGAAAGCGGTCAGCGCCGACCTGGCATCGGTTCGGGCCACGGTGGCCCAGGTTGACTGGTCGGCGACGCAGGATCTGGTGCCGAAACTGCTTGACCTCCCGGGTGAGCGGAGCTGGCCGATCGTGCTACCGACCTATGCGCTGATTCAGCAGCATCCATCGGATCGGGCGCGTGGGGCGGCGGTACGGAAATTCCTGAAGTTTGCGGTCACCGAAGGGGCCGAAGCCGCGGCGCAGGCCTTTGCGGCAGAGCTGCCTCCGGCGCCACGGGCCAAGGTTCTGGCGCTGCTGGCGCAGCAAAACACCTGATCGCGGGTGGATGATGGTTCACCTCCTGGTCAGGACGGCGACAGCCGCGCGACGGTTTCCGGATCACACCGATGTCCGGAAAATGCCCTGGCGCGACGCCGCCGGTGGAACCGTATGGTTCCGCTCGCTTCAGACCTACACGCACTAAAGGGATCCAGGATATGCCGAGTGTAAACGCCGGGCCCCGACTCGACCGACTGCCGATCTCACGGTTCCACCGACGGGTATTCGCGCTGGTCGGCATCGGGATGTTCCTCGACGGGTTCGACATCTATCTCGCGGCCACGGTGTTGGGCGCAACGCTGCAAAGCGATTTCGCGACGATGGAACAGGCTGCCCTGTTCGTGTCATCCACATTCGTGGGCATGATGCTTGGCAGCCTGATCGCCGGTTTCGTCGGCGATCGTTACGGCCGTTGCTTCACCTACCAGATCAACCTGGCCCTGTTCGGGTTCGCGTCCCTGGCGGCGGGGTTTTCGCCCAACATGGAAACCCTGATCATCATGCGGTTCTTCATGGGCCTGGGTCTGGGGGCGGAGAACGTCGTCGGCTATGCCACGTTGACCGAGTTCATTCCCGCGCGGTCCCGCGGCCGCTGGCTGGGCTTCATGGCGATGATCGTCAGCCTGGGTCTGCCGACATCGATCCTGCTCAGCACCTACCTGATGCCAACGCATGGCTGGCGGATCATGTTCTTCATCGGCGGCATCGGCGGTCTGCTGGTATGGTGGATCCGCAAGCGCCTGCCGGAAAGCCCTCGCTGGCTGGAATCGGTTGGTCGCGACAAGGAGGCCGAGGCGTTGCTGCGCGAGGTCGAGGCCGAGGCAACCGTGGACCTGAAGCCGATCGACACCGACCTTGGTCCGCCGCCCTCGCGCGCTCTGTCCACCCTGTTCAAGCCGCCGTTGCTGCGCCGCGTCATCGTCGGCAGCATCACCCTGATCATCATCAATGCCGTGGTGCATGGCTTCGTGACCTGGCTGCCCACCTTCTTCATCCGCCAGGGCATGTCGCTGACATCGTCGTTTCAGTTCGCCCTGGTCATGTCGCTGGGCGCGCCGATCGGTGCGATGTTCGCAGCCTTCGCCGCCGATCGGTTGGGCCGCAAACCCACGGTGGCGCTGGCCTGTATCGTGGCCATCGTGGTTGGCTACTACTATCCCGGCATCAAGGACCCGGTTTTGCTGCCGGTCGTCGGGATGTTGCTGACCTCGGCGATCTTCACGCTGATGGCCCTGCTGTTCGGTATCTACATCCCCGAACTGTTCCCCACCGAGATCCGCCTGCGTGCGGCCGGCATCTGCAACACGTTCGGACGCGGTGCCACCATCGTGACACCCTTCATCGTGATCGCGCTGTTCGATTCGGACGGAATAGCCGGGGTGATCATGGCAATGACAGGAATGCTGAGCCTGCTTGCCTTGGTGGTTCTGCTGTTCGGGGTCGAACCGCGACAACGCAGCCTGGAGGAGTTGACCTCGGCCAACTCCGCCCCGGCGAAGTAGCGGACACGATGGCTCCGATGATGTCGATCCAGGACAAAGGGAGGAATCCGGCCATGGCCCGCTTCCTTCCGGTTCCCGCCGCCTTGATGCGTCCAAAATGTCGGTCCGTTTGGGCGTACTCTCGGCCACGGACAACCATTGCGTCCGGATTAAACTCATCTGCAACGGATTCCCCGATATATGCCGGTCCGTGCGACACGGCGGCGTTGGGACTGATCCGATCACTATGACGATGCTTGAAACCATGTTAACCGGCAAACGCCCTGAGTATGCGGTGTGGTCCCCGCCCGGGGCCGTCTTTTGGAGGCTTCGGCCATGCAATCAATGCTGTTCCTCGCACAACTGATCGGTCCATGCCTGCTAGTGATATCGATCTCGATGCTGTCGCGCCGGGAGGCGATGATCTCATTGGTCGAGACCATGATGCAGAATCCGCCATTGCTGTTCGTCCTTGGGGTGATTCAGTTGCTTGGCGGTTCCGCGATCGTTCTGTCGCAGGATGCGTCCGACGGCGCGACACTGCCCCTGGTCCTGACCATGATCGGCTGGTGGTTGATGATCCGCGCGGTCCTGTTGATGTTTCTGTCCCAGGACGCGCTGTGGGCGCTGTTCGACGCGATGGAACTCAAGAAATACTATTACGCGTCCAACGTCATGGGCCTGGTGATCGGCGGCTACCTGACCTATGCCGGCTTCGGCGGGATGCTGGGGCTGACGCATTTCCTCGGGTAATCGCAAAAAGGGCGTGCCAGAAGGGCGCGAAACGTCGTTCGTTTTGCGCCCATTCGGGCCTGGGGCCGAGGACCACGCCGCGCCGCGACCCCGGCGAACCTGAAAGCGCGACACCACGATCCGGCCGCCCCCGATTGACACCCCACCCCCAAAAGCCACACTCCGGCATCGCTGACCGACCAAGGGGGAACGCATGGGGCCGCTGGTAACCACCGACTGGCTTGCCGGGGAACTCGGCAAGACCGACCTGATGGTCTTCGACGCCACCAAATACCTGCCCAACGAGAACCGTGACGGAAAGGCAGAGTACCTGACCGCCCATATCCCGGGCGCACGGTATTTCGACATCGATGAGGTCGCCGATCAGGACTCCGACCTTCCGCACATGGTCCCCACGCCGGGCCGGTTCGCGAAACTCCTTGGCGGCATGGGCGTCGGCAATGCCACCCGTGTGGTGTTCTACGACCAGAAGGGTCTGGCCTCGGCCGCGCGGGGCTGGTGGCTCATGAGCCTGTTCGGCCATGACAACGCCGCCGTATTGGATGGCGGGCTGCCGAAATGGGTGCGCGAACAACGCCCGACGCAATCCGGACAACCCGCCGCCCCGACCTCGGTGGATTTCCGCCCCGACTATCGGCCCACGCGGCTGCGGGGCGTCGGCGACCTGATCCGCAATGTCGCCACCCAGTCCGAACTGGTGCTGGATGCCCGCGCCGCCGGCCGCTTTACCGGCGCCACGCCAGAGCCTCGGGCCGGCATGCGCAGCGGCCACATGCCGGGATCGGCCAATATCCCCTACACTGATCTGCTGAACACTGACGGCACTTTCAAGCCGGCCGCGGACCTGAAAGCCCGCTTCGCCGTCGCCGGCGTGGATGGCGCCCGCCCGGTGGTGACAAGCTGCGGGTCCGGCGTCACCGCCTGCATCCTGACCTTGGGTTTGCGCCTGTCCGGCCTGCCCGAAGGGGCCGTCTATGACGGATCCTGGACCGAATGGGGTGGACGGTCCGACACTCCCGTGGAGAGCAACCAGGCATGACCGACCAACCGAAGCGCGGCTTTCGCACCAGGCTCGCGCACACCGCCCGCCGGTCCAAGCACGAGCATGGCTTCGTCAATCCGCCGTTGCTGCGTGGGTCCACCGTGCTGGTGCCGACCGTCGCGCAACGCCAGGCCATGCAGGCCAAGCGC
Organism: Asaia bogorensis; assembly: GCA_945871455.1. Lineage (GTDB taxonomy): Bacteria > Pseudomonadota > Alphaproteobacteria > Acetobacterales > Acetobacteraceae > Rhodopila. Next base: position 5,309 of record CAMBXJ010000004.1, on the reverse strand, counting down.
GGGGAGCGGGTGCTGACCTACGGCGTCGGCGGTTCCCCCACGCATTGGGCGCTGGAAGACATGATCGCGGAAGTCGAGGGCGGCACGCGCTGCTACATCGTGTCGTCTGGTCTGGCCGCGGTGACGACTCCGTTGCTGGCCTTTCTGAAGGCGGGCGACCATTGCCTGATGCCGGATCACGTCTACGGCCCGGCGCGCAATTTTGCCGACGGGCTGCTGAAGCGCTACGGCGTGGAGACGACGTTCTACGATCCCGGCGTGGACGAAGCCGGTCTGGCCGCGCTGATGCGGCCCAACACCGCGGTCGTCTATACCGAAAGCCCCGGCAGCCACACGTTTGAGGTGCAGGACGTCCCCGCCATCGCCCGCGCCGCTCATGCGGGTGGGGCGAAGGTCCTGATGGACAACACCTGGGGCATCCACCACTTCCAGCCGTTCAAGCATGGCGTCGATGTCTCGATCCAGGCGGCGACGAAGTATCCGGCCGGCCATTCCGACATCCTGATCGGCAGCATTACCGTCAACAACGAGGCGGACTGGCAGACCTTGCATGCCACGGCGCGCGGGCTTGGCCAGTATGCCAGCCCCGACGATTGCTGGCTGACATTGCGCGGCATGCGCACCATGGCGATCCGCCTGCAAACCCAGATGGACGCGGCGATGCTGGTCGCGCATTGGCTGCGGCAACGACCGGAAGTGGCCCAGGTGCTGCACCCCGGCCTGCCCGGCGCGCCCGGTCACGCGTTGTGGCGGCGCGACTTCACCGGGTCCTGCAGCCTGTTCGGGGTAGAGTTCAAGCCGGAATTCGCACCGGAAGCGACCCATGCCTTCGTGGAAGCGCTGGAACTGTTCGGCATCGGCGCGTCCTGGGGTGGGTATGAGAGCCTGGCCGTGCCGACCACCGGCTTCATCACCCGCACCGCTGGATCGGGGAAATTCGCCGGCCCGGTCGTGCGCCTGCATATCGGGTTGGAGGATGTGGACGATCTGCTGGCCGACCTGGACCAGGGCCTGGCGGTGATGCGGCGCTTTGGGACGTAGCGGCAGGCTGCTATAATCCACGTGCCGCGCAATCATATGTTTGTCGTTTGGCGCGTCGCCAACCCACACCGTCATGGTCGGCGAAGGCCGGCCATCCGCGTCTTCGCTGATATCAAAACCGCGAGGCGTGGATGGCGGGTCTGCACCCGCCATGACGTCGAGAGACCCGTGCTCAACACCAAATGCAGCCGTTTCGCCGCGCGTCGCATTAGGGCATGATCGCGGGACCAAAGCCATTCCTGACGGTGGAGACGTTCCTGGCCTGGGAACGGGAACAGGAACTGCGTTACGAGTTCGACGGGTTTGCGGCCCATGCGATGGTTGGGGGGAGTGTCGAACATAGCGTCATCGGCACCAACCTCGTCCGTGCGCTGGAAGATCGGTTGCGTGGCAAGCCCTGTCGCGCGTTCCGGGGTGATTTGAAGATTATCGTGAACGGGCGGGTGCGTTACCCAGACGCCATGGTCACCTGCTCGGCCGTAGATCAACGATCGGATATCATCCCCGAACCGGTCGTCGTCTTTGAGGTCATGTCCCCCAGCACCCAGCGCACCGACCGCATCGCCAAGAACCACGAGTACCGCGCGACGTCGTCGATCCAGCGCTATGTCCTGCTGGAACAGGCTGAAATGGCGGCAACCGTGTTTGCCCGCACCGCCGACGACTGGGTGGGGCGCGTGGTTTCCGGCGATGTCGTCCTCACCATGCCGGAAATCGGCATCGAACTGCCTCTCGCGGCCCTCTATGCCGGGGTCGAGTTCCCACCGGCGGACTCCCCCGGGTAGGAACGCAGCCTGAACCCGGGCGCACGGTCCTCGTTCACCAGATAGTGACGCATCGCCGGGTAATCTCCATCCATGCGGCGGACTCTCGATGCCCTGACACCGGCCTGGACCTGGCTGCTGGCCGAACTGGACGGCGAGCGGGGCCGTTTTGCATTGTGGCTGCCGGTGCTGCTGGCCGCGGGCGTGCTGACCTATTTCAGCCTCCGTTCCGAACCGCCGCTCTGGCTTGGCGCCACCATCGCCATACCCGCCTTCGCCCTGGCCTGGCTCTGCCGCCGCTGGGTCTGGCCGTGGCTGACGATCCTGCCCGTCGGCTGTTTTGCCCTTGGCTTCGCGGTGGTCCAACTGGCCACCTGGCGTGCCCTTCCGGTCGAGACCGCGATGCTGCCGACCACCGCCACCTGGGTATCCGGCCGGGTGGTCTCGGTCGAAATCCTGCCGGACGGCCGACGCGTCACCCTGGACCGCGTCCATCTGGACAAGACCGACCAAACCCTGGCCCGAACCGTTCGCGTGCGATTGCGCGCGCATGACCCGGCAATCCTGGCGACCGGCGATACCCTGCGCGTGCGCGCGATGATCCGCGCGATCGGGCCACCCACTCATCCCGGGGGTTGGGACCAGCAACGGGACGCCTTCTACTCGGGCCTGGGGGGTTCCGGATACGCGCTGGGCGAAATCGAGCGGGTGGAGCGGGCCGTCCCGTGGGCGCCGCTGCACTTCATGCAAAGACTGCGAGAGGCGATGGCGGGCCGCATTGCCGCGGCGCTTCCCGGCGCATCCGGCCAGGTTGCGGTTGGCGTGCTGCTGGGCAATCAGACCGGCATCGCGCCGGCGGATATGGTCGCGTTCCGCGAGTCCGGCCTGGCACACATCCTGTCGGTTTCCGGGCTGCACCTGGCGATCGTAATCGGCGCGGTCATGACCCTGATGCGCTGGGGCTTCGCGCTGTCCGAGCATGCCAGCCTGCATTGGCCGACAAAGCAACTATCGGCCCTGATCGCGCTGGCGGTCGGTGGGTTCTACACGGTGCTGACCGGCTTGCAGGTGCCGATGCTGCGCTGCTTCCTGATGGCCTGCCTGATCACCCTCGCGATCCTGGCCGGCCGCCGACCGTTCACCCTGCGCGGACTTTCGCTCGTGGCGGTCGCCGTGATCCTGACCAGTCCCAACCAGGTCGTCGGCGCCTCGATGCAAATGAGCTTCTCCGCCGTGCTGGCCCTGATCGCGGGGTTCGAAGCGCTGCGTCCGGTCATCCAGCGGCTGCGGGGGGCAAGCCGAGCGCGACGGGTGGGCGTGGGATTGGTGGGGTTGGCGCTGACGAGCGCGCTCGCCGGGACCGCGTCCATGCCGTTCGGCGCGTATCACTTCGGCCGGATCCAGCTCTATTATATAGTGTCGAACATGTTCGCGGTGCCGGTGACCAGCCTGCTGGTCATGCCGGCTGGGATGCTGGCGCTGCCGCTGATGCTTGTGGACCTGGAATGGATCGCACTGATCCCGGTGAACTGGGGCATCGAGGCGACGCTTGCCATCGCCCGATTCACGGCGTCCTTGCCGGCCGCCACCTTGGACGTGCCGCACATGCCTGCCTGGGGGTTGGCGGTGCTGGCGTTCGGCCTTGCCTGGCTGGGGCTGTGGAAAGGTCGCATCCGGCTGGCCGGATTGCTGGCGATCGGCGTCGGCGTGGCGTCCCCCGCGATCCAACGGCCACCGGACATTCTGGTATCGGGCGACGGACGGCTGATCGCGGTGCGCACCGAATCCGGTGTGTATGCCCAGCAACTGCGGGGCGGCAGTCCGTTCGTCCGCGACTCCTGGCTCCATTTCTGGGCCGACCGGACCGCCCGACCGTTTCCCACCGAGGGCAGGGCCGCCGCCGGCACCATCGTCTGCACCCCCAACACCTGCCTCCTCCAACCCGTCCCCAACGCGCCGGGTGCCTTGCTGGTGCGCGGCAACGGGCCGGTCGAGGGCTGTTCGGCGGCGTCGGTGATCGTGTCGGCGGAACCGGCCCGCGGGCTGTGTCCTCGCCCATGGCCGGCGCTGGTCGACCGGTTCACCGTCTGGCGCGACGGGCCGGCCGCCATCTGGCTGGAACCAGGCGGCGCCCGCATCCTGACCGACCGCGCTGATCGTGGCGCCAGGCCCTGGGTACCGCCCCCGCCTCAGCCCCGGCCACGCTCCGCGCCCAATCTGCCGCTGGCCCCATCGGAGTAATTATTGTCGCGCGATTCGCGAACGCGGGAGTAGGATGATCTCCCATGGTTTGAATCGGGAGCCTGTTATGATCTTCCGCCAATTGTTTGAGGCGACGTCGGGCACCTATACCTACCTGCTCGCGTCCCGCCGTGGTGGGGAGGCCTTGATCATCGACCCGGTGCTGGAAAAGGTGGATCGCTACCTTCAGTTGATCGGCGATCTGGACCTGAATCTGGTGAAGGCGGTCGATACCCACCTGCATGCCGATCATATCACCGGGCTGGGGGCGCTGCGCGACCGGACGCACTGCATCACCGTGATGGGCGAGCAATCGGGCGTGGACGTCGTGTCGATGCGCATCGCCGATGGCGACCGGCTGCGGATCGAGGGGTTGGCGCTGGATGTCATCTACACGCCCGGGCACACCGACGATTCCTACAGTTTCGCTCTCCCCGATCGGGTCTTTACCGGCGATACATTGCTGATCCGCGGCACCGGGCGCACCGATTTCCAGAACGGCGATCCGCGCGCCCAGTACGACTCGATCTTCAACCGCCTGTTGCGGCTGCCGGACGACACGCTGGTGTTCCCGGCGCACGACTACAAAGGCGACACCGTCAGCACGATCGGGGAGGAGAAACGCTGCAATCCCCGGCTTCAGGTGGCATCCATGGAGCAGTATGTCGCGCTGATGAATGGCCTGAACCTGTCCAATCCGAAGATGATGGACGTGGCGGTGCCCGCCAATATGCGCCAGGGATTGGCGCAGGACGATATCGCGCGTCGCGGCTGGGCGCTGACGGCCGAGGCCGCCCGCGGGCTGCTGGACCGGCACGAAATCCTGCTGGTGGACCTGCGGGAAAATGAGGAACGCGCCCGATCTGGCTGCATCAAAGGCGCGATGCATGCGCCTTATCCGGACCTGCGGGAGAACATCCAACCGGATGGGATGCTGCACGAACTGGCAGCGGCCACCGGCAAGCGGCTGGTGTTCTTCTGCGCGTTCGGAGAGCGGTCCGCCATGGCGGTCCAGGCCGCACAGGACGCCGGATTGTCGTCCGCATGCCATATCCATGGCGGGATCGCGGCCTGGAAGAAGGCGGGCGGGGCGATCGCTGCGTGAGTTGGGGGCAGGGTGGCTTGTTCCCGACTGCGGTCACGGATCCCGGCAACGGAGAAAATCCTCCCCCTCCCCTTGCGGGAGGGGGTTGGGGGGAGGGGTTGCACGCAATATCCGTGCGAACTCCCCCCTCCCCCCAGCCCCCTCCCGCAAGGGGAGGG
>CAMBXJ010000003.1 GCA_945871455.1 Asaia bogorensis | reverse complement strand
GACGCTTCCTATTTGCCCGTCTCGGCGGAAAACGGTTGCTCGTCGCCTCGGAGAATGGAAATCAGGCGAAATCACGTCGATTCTATCTGGGGTTGTCATATCCGATAGAATTTCGTGCACAATTGGCGTGGAGTTTTGCAAGTGGCTCTTTGGAATTAAAATACCACGCTCGCCCTGCAATCACGGTGACCCGCCACTCGGCGCAGCACGTTCCTTGAAGCGCTGCCAACCGCCCAACATGACGGCTAACTGTCCCTCCTGTGACGCTTTGTCGGTACGTAGCTTCTGCATCGCGCTTCGTAGCGCCAGGATGGGGTCGCTGGGTCCCAGGTTGGCTCCGGTTTCAAGCGCTGTAAGAAAACGAGAGGCCAGGACTCCATCCTGCCGCTCGATTACATACGCCGCATAGCCGATCACCGACGCTCGGCCGAAATGCCCCATCTTGCGTGCAAAGCCGCGCAATGCCAGCAATCGCGGGTGCTGGTCGATGATCTGCTGGACTTCCGCGACGGTGGCCGTTGCCCTGATTGTCTCGGGCGTCTTCCTTTCCTTCCGCCACAGCAGGTTTGCCATGGCGTAAGCGAGCCCCAGATCGCCGAAATCTGTGCGTTCATCGCTCACGATGGCGCGACGCCGAGCGTGATGGTCATAAGTCGGATAGGCCGCTTCATCCAGGCCATGGACGACAGGCGCGATGATGGCGCGACTGGCAACGATTACGGCGTGCAACCGATGCTGGCCGTTCATCAGTCTGCCGTTGTCCGCAAAGCAGATGGGCTGGGCATTGTAGACCCAACGACCTTCCCTCATGTCACGGGCCATCGCATCCACATGCGCCTGACTGATGCGGCGGTTGCCGGTATTGCGGGCGAGGTAGTTCGCTGCACGGACTGGATCAATGGCTTCGATTGAATATTTGAGCGCCCCGCCCAACGACCTAATGCACTCGTCCGCTTCGTTGGGATTGCTCACGAGGTGGATTGATTTAACCGGCGCAATTGGGTTGTAGTCTGTGAGACCGGGATAGCGGCTTAGTTTCGGGAATGCTTCGGGCTCGCGTACCTGTGCACCAGGCCCATTCCAACCGAGTCGGCGCAGCGCTACGTCGTTCAAGGTTGCGTCGAGCGACTTGATCGCCAGGGAGAGCAGACGCGTTGTCGATTGAAACTCCGCCGGACCTTCCAGACCCCGTTGAATCTCGTGCCGTAGCTGAACGCCAGGTTCTGTGACCGCGTAGCGCTCCGGGTGCGAGAGAGCGTCGAGAAGCCGGTCTGTCCCTTTCCTATCTACGCGGTAGCCCATACAGACAAGTGGGCTGCGTACAGCTTCAGGCAACAGGCACCCTGGGACGGCGAGGCTGGCGCGCACGGCATCGTGCAGCCACGGGTTGGCTTCCAGCACTCGATCCATGACGGCCCATGAAGGCACTCGATCGCCCGGGTCCTGGATTGTGCCGGCGTCGATGCGCATTAACTTCATCAGTGCAGCCTGGAGCGCATGCGCATGGGGAACGCTGCGTGCTTGCAGGACGCCTGCAAAGGACCGACGACGCTGCTGGTCGATGGTATGACCGGCATTGGGGTCTATCTGCTCCGCCAGAAAGGTCACGAACGGTAGTTCTGCGTCCACGCAGGCAAGGAGTCGCTGCATCCCATCCAGCAACACTCCGCGCTTGGATATGACGATTGGCATCCCATTCAGGATCCATTGATGCTCTCGCATCGCGAATGCATAGGCTCGGACTATCTTGTCCTGGCGCTTTGCGTGCGGCCTTGGCCGTTCCAGGAGGAAGGCTGCATGAGCGGCTGTCATGACGACAACCCGATAGATCATCGCATCAGCGAACGGTTCAGTGCCACCGCGGTCCACCGAATGAGGCTCGAACGGCATGGCATAACCGGCCGTGGTTGTTAAAGACTGACTGGAAATCTCGCGGTCCTCCAAGGTGACATCGCATCCGGCGCCTTCGCCACACCTTTTGAACGCCCGGGTGGCAAAAAGTTGCCTCTCCTCCGTCGAATGAGCGGTCGCAAGACCCTGGCGTTTTGTTGAACGCAACCACATCTCACTGGCCGCGTTTCATGGCCAGGGAGCGTGTCAATCTTAGAGAGGTGGTAGGACAACTGTGCGAGTGCCGAGGGCAACGGGATCAAGGCGCCACCGATATGGGCAATGGAGACATCATAGGTTGTACAATCTTTGACCATACCGAATTCAGTAGAGCGTGATGTCGACATGGTCGCATCTGCGGCGGCCTGCTCGTTGCGGCTCGTCTATCTGGTGCATGACCTCAATGATCCTGCGGTGGTTCGTCGGATCGAGATGTTGCGGCCATATCTGGTGTCAGCCGTCGTCATCGGCTTTTTTCGGTCAGCGGAATCGCCGACGCAGGTGGCAGGATGGCACGCGGTTGGACTGGGTCGGACCGCGGACGGGCAACTGGGACGTCGCGCATTGTCGGTCCTTCAGGCACAGTTTCATCGACGGCGGCTAAAGTCACATTTCCGGGGCGCCACGGTGGTGATCGCTCGACAGCTTGAGATGTTGACCCTCGCCGTCGCGCTGCGCGGCCGATACGCTCAGAAGGCCACGCTCGCCTATGAATGTCTCGATATCCACCGACTGATGTTGACTTCTTCCGTGGTGACATCGGCTCTCCTCGCGTTGGAAGCGAGATTGCTGGCGAAGGTTGACTTGCTGATCGTTAGCTCTCCGGCCTTTATTGCTGATTATTTTCAACCGGTGCACGGTGCGCGCGTTCCACGGGTTTGTCTTCTGGAGAACAAAGTTCTGAACTCCGAGCATTCGACGGTATTGCCGAATGCACAACGAGAAGCAGGGCCACCTTGGCGTATTGGCTTGGCGGGTATGCTACGATGCCGCCATAGCCTTGTGCTGCTTGCCGACCTGACCCGCCAGCTTCAAGGTAAGGTGGTTGTGGAACTGCATGGCCGACCATCTAAGTCTGCCATCCCGGACTTTGACGCGCTGATTGACGCAACGCCGGCAATGCATTTTTTCGGTCCGTATGACCGCCAGCGTGGGCTGGCAAATGTATATCGCGCGGTACACTTCACATGGGCCATCGATTTCTATGAGGCAGACGGAAACTCCAGGTGGCTCCTGCCAAACCGGTTGTATGAAGGCGGTCTCCATGGCGCGATACCCATTGCACTCGCGTCGGTCGAGACTGGACGCTGGCTCGATCGGAACAACGCGGGCGTTGTGTTGAAAGACCCTGTCAGTGAAACACTTTTGCATTATTTTACGACACTACAAATGCCGGATTATGCCACGGAAGTTGACCGCCTGGCGGCCGTGCCACGCGAGGCATGGATTGACGACGGACGTGATGGATTAGATTTGGTCGCCGCCCTGCTACTCAGGCGTGGGGAAAAGCAGTGCTCGGGTTGAACCAGGTCTGTTCATCGGTCTTAATTGACGGAAAAGCCCCCGCAGCGCACCGGCCACTTTGTCCGGACTGAAGGTATTGGTCCTGTTCGCGGACGCAGCATGTTGCCGGCAAAGCGAGCGCAATCGGGCGAAAACACCTGGGTTGGGACGAATACGCCATCGGGTAATCGGAGGTAATGATTCACCTGGGGTCACGATAACCCCCCGATTGGCGGTCCGTCCCGTGCTCCACGCGTCGGTCAGGCGCCTATCAGAACTCATTTGATTCGGTCACCGCCGAGTCGGTTCTAACCACTGGGTGACCCCACCCGACCTCACCCGCCTGAGCCATGAAGAGAAGGGCGCGCATCGAGTTACCGCCTGTCCGGCCCCACGTGACCCGGGTGCGCCTATTCAGTGGAGCCGGTTCGATAATTCGGGAGATGCCGAGGCGGGTGGCGCCACGACCGTCGGCCTACGGCCTCCGTTCGAGACGCCACCCGCCTCGGCATCGATCTGTGTGTGAAGCACGGGCATGAGCGAGATGATCCTTCCGCGCCTGCGGGTCTAAACTCCCCTGGGGGGCGATGTCTCATCATCATTGGCACGGAGGGGGCTGCTCGCGGCAATCACGCGAGGCTCGCAGAGTTCCCGGTGTTCATAGAACGGGCAGAATCGCGTAATTGTGAGCGGATTCTTGACGCTGCTACGTTAGACAATAATCGCAATGATTCTATTAAATTTAGTTTACTTAAACCAGACATGCTCCGCGTTTCAGTCGCAACCTAGACGCGGCGCACCCAGAATATATTTACACTTAATGTAATGGTTCGGCTATCGGTGACCCTCTGCTAGGTAGCCACGATACAAAACTATTGAATAAAGCGAGGAGCGGAGCCAATCGAGACGCTCGGCATAGTCACGCCTGCATAAGCGTAGGAATTAATCGCAAAAAACCGAGTAAAAATAGTCCGCAAAAGCCTGTTCGATTTAACTTTCCGTCGTCGGGAACGTTCATTCAGCAACCCATCCCAAAGACTGCGATGGAGCAGCCTCAACCCTTTAGGACAAAACATGTCTGTTTCACTGTCTCCGGATCGTCCGCCGGTGTCATATCGTCCAACCCTCGATATTATTCCTCCGCAACCCATCTCCCGCCTTGGCAACTGGTCTGCCAATCATATAGACACTGCCCTGAAGCGGTGCTTCGATGTCCTTGGATCTCTGGCCATTCTGACTGTCCTTGCGCCTGTATTGCCGATTATTGCATTAGCTGTGCGCTTGGACGGCGGTCCGGCACTTTATCGTCATACACGCGTCGGCCTAAACGACCAGCCGTTCGCTTGCTTAAAGTATCGGACGATGACGGTCGGCGCCGAGGATCTTCTGGCCGATCACCTCGCGGCTAACCCGGTTGCCGCGTCGGAGTGGGCATCGAATCGGAAACTTACCCACGACCCGCGCATCACCCGCATCGGCACCATCCTGCGGGCGACAAGTCTCGATGAGCTTCCTCAACTGCTGAACGTGTTGCTCGGAAGCATGAGTCTCGTCGGACCGCGGCCTGTCGTTCGCCAGGAGCTGGAGGAACACTACGGTCCGGATGGACGGATGGCTTATGCGGCGACACGGCCGGGCATCACGGGCCTTTGGCAGGTGAGCGGCCGCAGCGGTACAACATATAAGGACCGCGTCTCGCTAGACATTCGCTATGTCGAAAGTCGGTCCCTGCTTTTGGACCTGAAAATTCTATTGCGGACGGTTCCGGCGGTTCTCAGTCGGCGGGGTGCCGTATGACGAAGGCATCCAATGGCGCAGCGTCGTCCGGTCCCTCCCAGGCGGGGGCATCTGCCGGAAAGCGAAAGTCCACTGAAAGCGATTATGCGGTTGGCAGGAAGATCCGGCTGCTTCGTCGCGCCGCTGGCTTGAGTCTGCAGGACCTAGGCGATCTGATCGGCGTGAGCTTCGTCCAGTTCCAACGATATGAGACGGGGGCATCACGCATTGCGGCCAGCCGCCTCCTCGCCATAAGTACAGCGCTTGGCGTGCGGCTTGATCACCTGATGGTGGATCCGGCATCGGCAGACCCAGAGGCCCTGTCGTCTGTCCGCCAGAGCGACGCCGATGAGTTGATCTTCCTTTTCAATACCATCACCGATCCCAAGCGTCGAAGGGCGATCATCGCGTTGACCCGCGCAATCTCGGACCAGGAGGAGGCGACCGAGGCCACTCCACCGGTCTCCACCGCTCTGGACAGCGAGGAATGAACCCGATCGTCTCAGTCGTCATGGCGAACTATAACGGGGAACGCCATCTCGCCGACGCCCTGCGCTCTGTCCTTACACAGTCGCTGCGGGAAGTGGAAATACTGCTGGTTGACGATGCGTCGACAGATCGCAGCCTCGAGATCGCCACGGACATAGCGGCCACTGATCCGCGCCTGAAGATACGCCGTCTGCCCCGGAATGTCGGTCCGGCGGCAGCCCGCAACCACGCTCTGGCGATGGCGTCTGGTAAATGGATCGCCGTAGTGGACAGCGACGATTTCATTCATCCGGAGCGCCTTGAGCGCTTGGTTAAAGCGGCCGAGTCCGAAAATGCCGATATCGTTGCGGATGATATGGTGATGTTTCACGATGACCATGTCTTGCCACCCGCGCGTGTGCTGAGCGGGAGCCTCGCCAAGGGGCCTTCATGGGTTACGCCAGCCCAGTACATCCTCTCGAACAGACTTTTCGTCAGCTGCACAACACTGGGGTACCTGAAGCCGTTGATCCGGGCCAGCTTCCTTAAGCGGCACAGCATCGGATATGCAGAGGACCTTCGAATTGCCGAGGACTACGATCTGATCCTGCGGCTGCTCGTTCGCGGCGCGCGCTTTCGCGTATTGCCGGATTTGCTGTATTTTTACCGGCGGCACGGTCAGTCAGTCTCCCATCGGCTTTCACTTCCGACCCTACAGGCCATGATCGTTGCGGATGCACGGTTCCGGAGCTGGGCTGGCGACCAGATATCAAAGCCTCTGGGCCCAATGCTCGACGCTCGCTGTGCCAGCATTCGCACCGCCGCGGCGGTGGAGAACACGATTGCCAGCCTGAAGGCGGGGCGTGTCCGATCGGCGATCGTGTCCGTCCTTCGCCAGCCAACGTCTATTCGGATTTTGGGACGACTGTTGGCGCCTGGGCGGGTCCTCGCTCGAATGCGCCGTGTTGTCCGTCCGTCAACAGTCACCGCCCCGACGGATAATATTACCAAGACAATCTGCGTCCTGTCGCGCCAACGCCTTACCGCCGGATCGAGCGGAAGTTCGGCCTATCTCCTAAGCCTGTGCCATGCATTGCGCGACGCTGGCTTCAGGCTTCACCTCATTTGCCCTTCACCCGGCACCCTGGGTCGCGTCCCAATCGTGCGAATAGCCGGCGACGGTGACGTGTTCGATCGTGTGGCGATCCGTGGCACACGGCGGATAGGACGCTACTACGTCGCACGCGACCCGGCTGTCTTTATCAAGGCAGTGATTGGCACGGCAGATCGGCTTGCACGACGCATCGGTGTCACCGCGCTGTCGTCAATTGCTCGCCGAGCGCCATATGCCGTCGGGCAGCCCTGGACGCCTGAGGAACTGCTGTTCGTTGCGACGGAGGCCCGGGGGCAGGCTGACATTGTCCTATCGGACTATGCCTTTCTTACGCCGGGTATTCCGTATGCACTGCGGCCTGACGGTGCATCCGCGGTGTTGATGCATGATCTCTTCTCCGCGCGACCGGGGGCGTTTGCATCGCTCGGTGCAACCGATAGCGTCGCCGTGTTGGACGAACAAGCGGAGGCTGCGCTCCTGGCGCGCGCCGACCTCGTCATCGCGATCCAACACGAGGAAGCTGCCATTGCACGGCGGATGCTGCCGCCCGGAAGCGCGGTCGTCGTGGCCCCGATGGCCATTGCCACCGTCCCGACTGCCCAGCCCGGCGAGGGAGCTGGTCTACTGTTCGTGGGAAGTGCCACTGCTCCCAATGTCGATGGCATTGAGTGGTTCCTGGACAAGGTGTGGCCGGCCATCCTGGCGGCTCAACCGGATGCCCGACTGAACATAGCGGGAACGGTCTGTTCGGCTCTCGTTGGAAGGGCCCGCCATCCGAGGGTGACTCTGTTGGGGCGTGTCGCGGATCTCGCCCCGCATTATCGCAGCGCGGATGTCGTCATTTCACCACTGCGGGTCGGCTCTGGTCTCAAGATCAAGCTGGTCGAGGCTCTCGCCAACGGCAAGGTAGTTGTTGCAACGACTATTACGGCCCAGGGCGTCGGCCATCTTCTGGGCAGCGCCGTTTGCCTCGCCGACACGGCGGAGGATTTCGCCGAACAGGTGGTGAAACTGTTGCGCGATCCGGTGGCGCGGATCGCACATGCTGGCGCAGCACACGCCGTCGCACGCCGCAGCTTCTCGGCCAGCGCGGCTTATCGCGACGTCATCGATCACCTGCGCGTGCAGCATGTGCAAGCCGAGGAGCGGGCGCGATGGGCAGCGTAACCGCGGGCGGTGACGCCCTGACGTCCGAAGATATGCCCCACGGCACGCCGTTTATCACGATCGTTGTGCCTACGCTGAACGAGGAAAACTACATCGAGGCATGTCTCACGTCCCTTTCTGGGCAGTGGCCACAGGGCGCATATGAAATTCTCGTTCTGGACGGCGGCAGCACAGACGATACGGCGCGGATGGTCAGGTCAGTGCAGGACCGCGACGGGGCAGTGGTTTTGCTAGCCAATCCGCGCAAGGTTCAATCCGCTGCCATCAACCTGGCGGCGGAGCTTGCATCGCCCCGGACAACGGTGCTCGTGCGGGCTGACGCGCACGCGCTCTATCCGACAGGGTTCATCCGCCAATGCGTGGACGCCTTGCTCACGACCGGCGCCACGTCGGTGGTCGTGCCGATGTCCACGCGGGCCCAAGCGGGCAGCTTGCTGCAACCGGCCATAGCGGCCGCGCAATCCAGCCGTCTGGGCAACGGTGGTGCCGCCCATCGCCTTGGCGCAACCTCGGGCTTTGTCGAGCACGGTCACCATGCCGCCTTCGATCTTGCGTTCTTCCGCTCGATCGGGGGCTATGACGAAAGCTTCACCCACAACGAAGACGCTGAACTGGATATACGCGCCATCGCGGCGGGTGGGCGAATCTGGATGTGCGCCGAGGCCTCCGTTGTCTATTATCCCCGTTCCCGCCTCGACCGCCTTGCGGTGCAGTACTTTCGGCATGGCAGAGGGCGGGCGCGGACGCTGCGAAAGCATGGTCTCAGACCTCGTCCCCGTCAGTTGATTCCAGTGGGCGCGCTGTTCAGCTGTGCCGCCAGCCTCGCCATCGCGCCGTTCATGCCCGTGCTGGCCGCGGTAGGGTTGCTTTACCCGACGTCCTGCCTGGCCTGGGGGTGGGTCGAGGCAATGCGGCATCGCGATCTCAAACTGAGCGCGGGCGGACTGGCACTGATGGCCATGCATCTGCCCTGGGCGACAGGCTTCCTCCTGGGACTTGCACGAGGGATTCCAGGGAAGCGCGCACCGAGACCGCCGCTCCTGCCGGCCAGCGGCGTCGGATTTCGTCTGAGCGAGCGTTCCTGATGCATCGCCGCGGCCTTTGCGGCGTTGGATAGATACTGAGCCTGAGCAGCGATCCGCACAGCGGTTGCGGCCCACACATCGAAGGAAAGCATAGCGATGCTAAACTATTTGACCACCAGGCATCCTGGACCACCGCCGTCTCCGCCGATGGCAATGCACACCGCGCCTTTCCAGTGGATGCCCGCCGGCGTCGCCTTCATCAGGCGTCGGTTGTGGCCGATCCTGGGTTGCGCGGCGCTTGGATTGACGGTGGGGGCGATATACGTGGCGGTTGCGACGCATCAGTACACCGCGATTTCAACCATTATCATCGACGCCCGCCGGGCCCATCCGGTTGGTGGCCAACAGCCGGCTGGCGATTGGCAGTCGGAGAGCGCCTATGTTGAGAGCCAGGTCGAACTCATCCGATCGCACGCCACGTTGCGTGGAGTCGTGGAGCAACTAAACCTTGACCGAGACCCCCTGTTTGCTCCGCAGAACCCAGGGCCGGTCGGACAGTTCATCGCGACGATCAAGTCAATCGTGCCGGGGCTGTCCAGCGGTGGTACGGAACTTGATGGAACGGCGCGGGCGCAGGCGATGGCCACCACAAGCCTGTCCAGTATGCTCGAGGTATGGCGCGTCGGCACCACGTCGGTGGTCGAGGTGCGCACGCGAACGCCCGATCGGGCTTTGTCCGCGCGCCTGGCCAACGCGGTGACGGATGCCTATATGGCGCAGCAACTCGTTGCGATATCAGAGACCACGCGCCGAGCGGGCACCTGGCTTCAAGGCCGGATTGTGGAGCTTCGAGGCCAGGCTGTAACAGCGGATCGCGCCGTGCAGGAATACAAGGCCAAAAATAACATCATTGACGTAGGCACCGGCGCGGGAACCGGCCTGATGAATGAGCAGCAGCTCGGCGAACTGAATGTGCAGGTCGCTCACGCGCGGTCCCGAGTCGCTGAAACCCAGGCCCGCTATCAGCGGGCGCAGGCCAGCACAGTCAACGGCATTACGCAGGGCGTTGGGACTGATGCGATTCAGAACACCGTCATGACCCGATTGCGGCAGCAATACCTGGATGCATCACGCCGCGAAGCGGATCTGATCTCCCGCCAGGGACCCACCCACAATGCCGTCGTTCTGCAGCAGAACGAAGTGAGGGAGTTGCAGAGGAGTATCCAGAGCGAACTGGCTCGGATCACCGAAACCTACCGCGGCGACTTTGAAGTGGCCCAGGCCAATCTGAGCGGCATCCAGGCCCGCTTGGTCGAACAGGTCGCAAACGCCGCGCAAACCAATATCGAGCGAAGCGAACTGCGATCTCTTCAGAGTTCAGCCGATGCGTACCGGCAGATTTATGAGAACTTCCTGCAGCGCTTCACACAGGCAATGCAGGATCAGTCCTACCCAATTTCGGACGCGCGCGTGGCCGCGGTCGCCCTAGCGCCGAAGGACCGCAGCCAGCCAAAAATTCTTATCGCGCTTGCGGTAGCATTGACGATCGGCCTGGCACTGGGAGTTGTGATCGCCGTGGTGCGGGAGGCGTTGGACGCCACGATCCGCACGGTGGCTCAATTGCGTCAGGCGACCGGACTCGATTGTTTAGGCGTGGTGCCACAGTCGAAATCATTGATGTGCCGTCCGAACCGGCGTTGGCTTCGTGCGAGCCGCCATCAGGCGTTGCATGGCCACTTGCTCTTGCCAACCGCATTCCGACAGGCCGTCCTGAACCCGGACTCAGGTATGGCACTAGCGGTGCATGGAGTCCGCGTTGCCGCTGCCCGCCAGTCGACCCGCGGGCGCGACGTCCGGGTCATCGGCTGCGTGTCAGTGCTGGGCGGCGAGGGGGCCAGCACCTTCGCTGCGAACCTTGCAGCCGCTCTGATGGCCGACGGGATGCGTACCGTGCTCGTCGATTGGAATGCCAAGGACCCGTCGCTGACCAAAGTAATCGCTCCACACATGAAGCTCGGCGTGCAGGAATTGGCGGTCGGGGAGTCCACGCTCACCGACGTGGCCCTGACCGACAGCGACTCGACTCTGTCCTTCATTGGTCAGTCCCAATTCGGCGGGCAGCGTAGCATGCCAGGAACGGCGAAGGTTCGGGCCATGATGGCCGCCCTGCGGGATCGGCACGACTTTGTTGTGCTCAGTTTGCCGCCAATGCAACCCGGTGGTGCGGCGGTCCTGCTGAGCGACATCGTGGACGGCTTCGTGCTGGTCGCACGCTGGGGGAGCACGCCGGCTCACCTGCTGTCGGAAGCGCTGACGCGGACGGCCTCGATGGATGCGCTCTTCCTCGGCACCGTTCTGAACGGCTGCGATACCAAGCGGATGCGGCTCTATCCACGCGACCCGTCGCAGTCTCTGGCAGTTCGTACAGACGCTCTGATGGCCGGTGTGGAGTGATCTTTGAAGAGTTGTCCCCATTTTCTTTCCGAACGAGAATGGACAGGGGGACGACTCTTTGGACACCCGCGCGACGGCACCAACCCCGGGCCGTCGGTAAAGGCTTTCATTGCCGCAACCATTGGCATAACGCCGATCAGGGGATCAAGGATGGACATGCAGCCGGTTGAACGGTACGCGTTGATCTTCAAGACCTTCACGATGGATCCCTTCGTGCAACGTCGTCTGGCGAAGGTTGCCGCGTCAGCTCCGTCCGCCGATATTTATGTAATTGTTGACGAAACGCGAGGAAGTGTCGGCCCTATCGACTTCCCTCGTGTCATTCGCTGCCGTGAAGATGACCTCATCAAGCTCGGCTTTGCCGGGATATCCCAGGGCTCGCTGTTTTGGTACAATGCTGATTATCTGTTGTACTACTTCCAGTACCTTCAGCCCTCGTATGATATCATCGTCATGGTGGAATACGACGCGGTGCCGAATACCAACCTGGATATAGTGGTGCAGAAATGCCGTGATCAGAAACTGGATTTTATAGGGCAACCAATTGAAAAACCGGTGGACACTTATTGGTGGACGGCCAGTTTATTGCGATATTACCGGCGAGCTCAGGTGCGGCCCTATCTGATCTGTGCCGCGGTCTTCTCGGCTCAGGCAGTACGACATTTGGCCGAATGCCGCTTGCGGCATGGACAGGACTACGACCGTTCCGACGCGACGCAATGGCCGATCGGGGAAGCCTTCGTCGGAACGGAACTTGCCTCAGCGGGGTTTCGCGTGCGAGACCTGTCGTCATTCGGTCGGTTGACCCGGTACGACTGGTGGCCCCCAGTGCATGAATTTGAACTGCCAGACTGCACCGACCAAGTGTTCGTCCATCCGGTCCTGAACGGACGGCGCTATGTAAGCTCCATATTCAAAAGCGGCTTTGTTTCGGGATTGATTGTGGTGTGTCGGAATGCCGTGCCGGCGCTGGCGCGTTTGCTTTGGCGACGAGCCTCTTGGAGTGGCGGGTAGGGCTGTTCAATGCCCTATACCGCCAGCGTTGAGAGGATGAGTCCGCTTGACGTCATCACAAACACTCCGATCGACCAACGATGATACGTTCGACGAACGTACGATGACCTGCGCGTCTGTGCAAGTGGGAGGCAGCCTCTCCGACGCCCGCCCTACCGTCCAAAAAACCGCAGGAACCACGCCAGAACCTCCTCCGGCGCCTCCTCGTTCACATAATGCCCGGCCGGCAATGCCTCCCCCCGCACATCGTCCGCCCGCAATTTCCAGACCCCCACGGGATCGGCGAACCGCTTGCCCACGCTGCTGGATTTTCCCCACAGCACCAGGATCGGCATCGCCAGTTTCCGCCCCAGATCGGCGGTGTCCAATTCGCAGTCGATCGTCGCGGCAGCGCGGTAATCGCCGCAGGACCCACGGATGGTCTTCTCGTTGAAGCAACGGACATACTCGGCCCAGATCTCGGGCGGGATATGGCTCAGATTGTCGGTCAGCTTCAGCAATTTTTTGCGCATGAACCAGTCGGGATCGACGGCGTTGAAGAACATCTCCGGAAAGCCCCGCGGCTGCGCCATGAACGGCCAATGCCAGCCGCCGATCGCGCCTTCCTTGTCCATCGCCGCCCACATGTCCAGGGTCGGAACGATGTCGATGATCGCCGCCTTCATCACCTTGTCCGGATGATCCAGGCACATCCGGTGAGTCGTGCGCCCGCCCCGGTCGTGCCCGGCTACGAAGAAACGATCGTAGCCCAGCGCCTGCATCACCTCCACCTGGTCCTGCGCCATCGCGCGGAAGGAGTAATTCGCGCTGTCCGCGTCCTCCGGCGGCGCTGAACTGTCGCCATAGCCTCGCAAATCGGCCGCCACCACATGGAACCGTTCGGCCAGTGAAGGCGCCACCTTGTGCCAGGCCACATGGGTCAGCGGATTGCCGTGCAACAGCAGCAGCGGTGGGCCGCTGCCCCCGTGACGCAGGCGGATGCGCGCCCCGCTGGTCTCGATATCGGTCAAGGTGAAACCTGGCATGATGTCCATGGGCGTTTCCTGTCCTGTTCAGCGAGGATGAGATGGCGTTTGGTCGAACTATGCCATCCGTCCCGGGTGCGCACCATGGCATGTCCGAACAGGGCGTAACGTCCAGGCGATCCGCGCCCCCATTTTCTCGTGGGCGCGCGCCGATCCTATCCCGTCACCGTCCGCGAAAAACCGGGGCGCGTTTCTGTTGGAAGGCCCGCACGCCTTCAGCGAAATCGGCGGAACGGCCGGCCTCTCCTTGCAGCCGCGCTTCCAGATCCAGTTGATCGTTCAGGCTGTTGGTTCCGGCGGCGGCGAACAGGCGCTTCATCCCCGCCAACGCGGCGGTCGGCGCCTGCGCAAGCCGAGCCGTCATCTGCTCGGCTTCTGCTTGCAGGGCCGCATCGTCCAGCGCCTGCCAGATCATCCCCCACGCCACGGCCTGCTCCGCCGTGATCGCGTCCCCCAGCATCGCGAGCGCACGGGCCCGCGCCTCCCCCACCATGTGCGTCAGGAAGTGGCTGGCGCCGGAGTCGGGCACCAGGCCGATGCGGACAAACGCCTGCACGAACCGCGCCGATTTCGCCGCCAACACGATGTCACATGCCAATGCGAAGCCAGTCCCCGCCCCGGCCGCCACACCATTCACCGCGCATACCACCGGTAGGCGGGAGGCTCGGATCCGCCGGACAACTTCATGGTGATAGGTGCCGGCCAGAGCCTCCAGATCGGGCGGACCGTCCGGGCCGGGCGTAACATCCGGTCCCAGGTCCTGGCCGGCACAGAAACCGCGTCCTTCCCCGGTCAGCAGCAGCGCGCGGATCGACGGATCACGTTCGGCGGCATCGATCGCCCCGATCAGGCGGGTGAGCATCCCGGCATCGACGGCGTTCAGCCGTTCGGGTCGATTGAGCACCAGTTTGTGCCAGCCGTCATGGGGTTCGATTCGGATGTCGGCGGTCATGTCGTGCCTCCTGTCAGGCGGCCTCTATACCGCCTAACACGATCCAGGGAGTAGCCAGGGCGACGTAAAGTCCCGCCCAGCACGCTGGCACTTTGCTCCGCGCAATCGCGACCGCGGGACGCCCGTCGCCTTGATCGAACGACGCCGCGGGGCCATCTGCGGATCGTTCGGGTTTTCGGCAATGCCTCTGGCCGCAGCGGTCATGGGTGGCGACCAGGTTTCACGCACACCGCGATCTGGCGGCTTCCCCCTTGGCCGTGGATCAGCCCGCAAAGGCGCGATCAGGGCAAGCGTGCGGCCTGCGTCAACGGAGCGACTGCCATGATGTTTAATACAATCCTGATCCAACCGCTGGTCGCCCTCATCGCTGGCATCCTCATTCTGGTGATGCCGCGGCTGTTGAACATGATCGTGGCGATCTATCTGATCGTGGTTGGAATCACCGGACTATGGCCGCACGTATTGCGGTAACCGTCGCCGCCTGACGCGCTGTTTGGGCACGGCACGCCAAACAGCCTCAACGCGGCACGTAAATCCGTCCATCGAACAGCCGCCGAGCAGTGCGGTAGAAAGCGCCACTATGGGCAAACCATTGGCCGGAGGGGTCCTGAGTCACATCCGCATCCACCGTCAGAATGCCGGACGGCATTCCGATGCGGATCGAGGCACTTCCCCCCGGCCGCAACGCCTGATTGGCGAGCGTGTCGCCGATCCGCGCCGCGACCGCGGTGCAAAGCGACGCGGTCAGCGGCAGCGCCCGATGCGGCTGCCCGTTGGAAATGAAACGCGCGGTCAGATCGACATCATCGGCCCGGATGGGATCGCCCGAAAGGGTCGGCGCATCCATCGGTGGCGCCACGAAGCCGACGATCGGCACGCCACGGATGGTCCCGGCTTCCTCCTCCGTCGCCGCGATCCCCATCGCGACCGCCGCCGCTCGGCGCACCCGTTGCAGCAGGTCCAGCACGGCGAGGTTCGTGTCCAGCTCCTCCGGCAGTTCGCGCCCGGTCAGCCCCAGATCAGTCGCGCGCACGAACACGCATGCGTTGGCGGCATCCACCATGGACGCTTCCATCGGGCCGAAGCCAGGAACCTCCAGCCGGTCGACCGGAGAGCCGGTGGGCAGCAATCGGCCCGTGGTCGCCCCACCCGGCGTCAGGAAATCGAGCTTTACCGGCGCCCCGGTTCCCGCGACACCCGAGATCGCCATCGTGCCATCGGTGTCCGCCCGCCCATCGACCAGCGGAAAGGTGGAGCGGATGATCTTCTTCGTGTTGGTGTTGAAAATACGCACGACAGCGGTATCGCCATTCGGGCGCAACAACCCCTCATCCACGGCGAACGGGCCAACGGCGGAGCTCATGTTGCCGCAATTGCTGCGGTAATCGACCATCGCCTCCCGGATTTGCACCTGGGCGAAGGTGTAGTCGATATCCGCATCCTCTCGCTCCGATGGTGCAAGGACGCAGATTTTCGACAGCGACGAAATGCCGCCGCCCATGCCGTTCAACTGCCGGCCGTTCGGATCGGGGCTTCCCATCGCCGCCAGGAAGATCGGGTCCCACGCACCCCTATCCGGCAAATCCTTACGGTGAAACATCACCGCTCGGCTGGTGCCGCCGCGCATGAAGACGGCGGGAAGGGCTAAGAGTGGCATCGGAACCTCCTGACCCGGCAGTATCGCGACCAATCGAGCGGGAGTTCAAGGGCGGGGCCGCTCAAGTGGGGGCCGCCCAGGTGGCTCCCGGCCCGAAATACTCAGCCCCACCATCAGGCATTTTGTGATATCGGTAATCGGTGCCGCAACCGACCTGACAGATCGGCTATTTTGGCGATAGGCTTGCGGACCAACCAGAGGATCGACCGGCATGGACATCGGCATTGCCCCAGTTGCACAGCCCCGGCCCCCAACTGGGACTCCCACCCTTGAGTCTCGCTTTGTCGACCTCGACCGACCGGTCCTGCTGACCGGCATCCAGGCGCTGCTGCGTTTGTTGCTGGAACAGCGCCGGATGGACCAACTCGCCGGCTTGAATACCGGCGGCTTCGTGTCCGGCTATCGCGGCTCCCCCCTCGGTGGCCTGGATCGCGAATTGTGGCACCAGAAAAAGCTGATGTCCGCCCACGGGATCAAGTTCGAGCCCGGCGTGAACGAGGATCTGGCCGCCACCATGATCCTGGGCACGCAGGAGATTGATGCGTTCCCGGGTAAGACCGTCGATGGCGTGTTCGGCATGTGGTACGGCAAGGGGCCGGGCGTGGACCGGACGGGTGACGCGTTCCACTGCGCCAACATGGCCGGAACGCATAAATTCGGCGGCGTGCTGGCGGTGTCGGGAGACGACCATGGGGCGCATTCGTCCACCTATCCGCATCAGACCGAGTACGTGTTCCAGAACTGTTTCATGCCGATCCTGAACCCGTCCTCGGTCCAGGACGTGCTGGACCTGGGCCTCGCCGGGTGGGCACTGTCGCGCTACTCCGGCCTGTGGGTGGCGATGAAGACCACCGCTGAAACGATGGAGCAGGCGGCCACCGCCATCGTGCACGCGCATCGCCCGTTCGTGACGCCCGACCTGCCTTTGCCGCCGCACGGCCTCAACCTGGACCACACGCTGAAATTCCCCGCCGAACGCGCCGAACTGGAACGCCGCCTGATCGAGGAGCGTCTTCCCGCCGTCTATGCCTGGGCACGCGCCAACAGGCTGGACCGGCTGATTTCCGGCACCGCCGACGCCCCGATCGGCCTGATCACCGTGGGCAAGGCGCATGAGGACACGATGCACGCGCTGCGTCGCCTCGGCCTGGACCAGCATCCCCAACTGGCCATCTACAAGGTGGCCATGACCTGGCCGCTGGAAACCGAGGGGCTGAAGGAATTC
The DNA here is from genome assembly GCA_945871455.1 of Asaia bogorensis. Lineage (GTDB taxonomy): Bacteria > Pseudomonadota > Alphaproteobacteria > Acetobacterales > Acetobacteraceae > Rhodopila. The sequence continues at coordinate 11,440 of CAMBXJ010000003.1, read as the reverse complement.
GCCCGCGGTCGGCGTGCCATCCTGGTGATCGAGGAAAAACGCGGCTTCGTGGAATCGCAAATCCGCGACGCGCTGTATCATCTGCCCGCCGACGAACGCCCGGACATCAGCGGCAAGACAACCCCGGCCGGCGAAGCCTTGCTGTCCCCGCTGATGGAACTGTCGCCGGAAAGCGTCGGCGCCGGGATGGCTCGGTTTCTCGGGGCCGCCGGCCTGAACCTGCCGCTGCCGCCCGCGCCCCCCGCCGTGGAGCGTCCCGCCGGCCTGCTGCGCCGCGTCCCCGCTTTCTGCGCCGGCTGCCCGCACGCCACATCCACCAAACTGCCCGACGGCAGCTTCGCCAGCGCCGGTATCGGCTGCCATTTCATGGCGTTGGACGATGGCCCGCAAACCCGCACCTTCACCCATATGGGCGGGGAGGGCGTGCCCTTCGTCGGTCTGTCCAACTTCACCGACGTGAAGCACATGTTCGCCAATATCGGCGACGGGACCTATCAGCACTCTGGCATCATGGCGATCCGCCAGGCCGCGGCGTCGAAAACCCGCATGACCTACAAGCTGCTGTTCAACGACGCCGTCGCCATGACCGGCGGGCAGCCGGCCGAAGGCGGGCCGACGGTCCCGATGCTCGCCGCCCAGGTGGCGGCCGAGCGCATCAAGCGCATCGCCATCGTCGTCGACGATTCCGACCGGCTGCCGCCGCTGTCGGCTCTGCCCCAAGGCGTGACCGTGCATCTGCGGGAACAACTGGACGCGGTGCAGCGGGAGTTGCGCGACTACGACGGCACCTCCGTGCTGATCTACGACCAGGTCTGCGCCACCGAGAAGCGCCGCCGCCGCAAGCGTGGCTCCATGGCGCAGCCGACCCGCCATGTCGTGATCAACGAGTCCGTCTGCGAGAACTGCGGCGACTGCTCCACCCAATCCGGCTGCATCGCCATCGAGCCAGTCGAAACCCCGCTCGGCCGCAAACGCCGCATCAACCCGACAAGCTGCAACGTCGACCTGTCCTGCCTGAAAGGCTTCTGCCCGAGCTTTGTGACCCTGGCCGGCCCTCCGGCCGCGCCGGTCGCAGACACGCGCTGGCAGGATCGGGAGAAAGCGTTTGCAGCGGCGCTGCCGGAACCTGTGGTGCCTCATCCCGCCGTGTGGCGCGGGCTGTTCGCCGGGATTGGCGGTGGCGGGATCGTGACCGCGGGCGCCATCCTGGCGATGGCGGCGCATCTGGAAGGCCGCGCGGTGAAGACGTTGGACTTTACCGGTCTGGCGCAGAAGAATGGTGCCGTGGTGGCGCATGTGCAGATCGCCGCGGACGAGGCCGCGCTGGATGTCGTGCGCATTCCGATTGGCGCCGCCGACCTGATGCTGGCGGCCGATCTGGCGGTGGCGTGCCAGCCCGGCGTGCTGGAGCGCAACGCGCCCACCGGTGTGGTCATTGGCAACCTGGACCTGGCCGCGACAGCCGAGTTCAAACGCGATGCCCTGCTGTCCATCGACGCCATGCTGCACAAACGCACGATCGAGAAAGTGACCGATGCCGATCGTTCCGTCTGGCTGCACGGCGTGGCCCTGGCCGAGAAACTGTTCGGCAACGCCCAGGCCATGAACACGTTGCTGCTGGGTCTGGCCTGGCAGCGCGGGCTGGTGCCGGTGGGTCAGGACGCGATCCTGCGTGCCGTCGAGTTGAACGGCGCCGCTATCGGCCTGAACCGGCGGGCGTTCCTGTGGGGGCGCATCCTGGCGGAGCAGCCGGGGCTGATGGCGGAAATCCTGGATGGCGGTGGCTCGGAGCCGGCGCCGTTGCCGGTAGACGCGCTGATCGAGGCTCGGGCCGCGGCGTTGGTCGATTACCAGTCCGCTTCTTATGCGGCGCGATTCCGGTCCGTGGTGGCGGATGTCGTGGCGGCGGAAACGCGGGTGTTCGGCTCGCCCGGTCGGTTGTCTCGGGCGGCGGTTGAGGGGCTGTTCCGCGTCATGGCCTACAAGGATGAGTATGAGGTGGCGCGTCTGCACGCGGCGACATCGTATGCGGACGGCGCGGTGTTCCATATGTCTCCGCCAGTGATTGCTCGGATGGACCCGGCGACGGGGCGGCGCAAGAAGGTGGCGATCCCGGGTTGGCTGGCGCTGCCGCTGTTCCGGGTGCTGCGGCATGGGAAGCGGCTGCGGGGGACTGGGCTGGATCCGTTTGGCGTGCAGGCGGAACGGGCGGCCGAGCGGGCGTTGATTGAGCAATATGTGGGGGATTTGGGTTCCGTGGTTGCCGCGCTACGCCCGGATAATTTGGACGCGGCGGTGGGGCTGGCGGCGCTGCCGGATACGATCCGGGGGTTTGGTCCGGTGAAGGACGCGAACCGGGCGAAGGCGGAGGGGCTGCGGAAGGGGCTGTTGGCGCGGTTGGTGGTTCCCGCGCCGGCCCTGGTGGCGTTGGCGGCGGAGTAGTTGGCAGCGTGAACGCGGACGGGTTTTCTTCGGAATTTCTTGCCGCGTTATCTTTGCTGGGCAGCGCGATGGAAGAGGTCGCGGCCGCCGGTTTGCCTCGCCCGGTACTCGTCGGTGGCGCGGCTCTGCAGCTTTGGACGACGGGACTGTACGTCTCCGGCGATTTTGATTTGCTCGCGGTCGACCCGGCCCCGATGGAAGCGGCACTGATCGCGCGGGGGTTTCGTCATGAGGATCGACGGGGCCGGCTGTTGCGCGGCTTGTATCACCCCGGTCTGACCATGGGGGTCGAGTTTATCAGCGGCCAATTGTTTGATGGACAGGCAGACACGACGCGTCTGCGCCTGGTTGTAATCGGTCCGGCATCTCGGGTTACGGTCATTCCGGTCGAAGATGTGATCGCCGACCGGCTAGGCCAGTACCAGGCGCACCCGGCGGGAAGCCGAGCGCTGCTGGACCAGGCGGGCTTGGCTTGGTCTCTTGCTTCGGATATCGACCGTGCCTACCTTGATCGCAGGATCAAGGCCGAAACGGCGGGGACGATGGACCTGCGCGTATTTGAAAGTATGGTCTCCGGTGCAGACAATCACGATCGAAGAGATTGAACGGAAGCTGATAGCTCGCAAGCGTGAGCTTGGAATCACCGGCGTCGACTTCCTGCCGCGAAACGACGGTATGCGTCGCACCGAATCAAAACGCCGTTTGCTGGAGGCGATCGCCGACAGCGCCGAGGAACAGGGCATCGCGCCACGTTTCAAGGCCAATATCGGGCGTTGAGCCAGACCCTCTCGTCATAGGCGCCTGGCCGAAGGGACAGCCGCCGACTCCCAAGCCGCCGTAGATCAGGGGCCGACTTTATCGGCCTGCGGCCCCCCGCTCCAAAACCCGCTCCCTTCCGTCCCCCACCCTGGCCAGACGCCGCACCACAAGGCACAACGGGCAGATCATGTCCGATCCAGCCGACCGTCTCTCCCCGTCCCGCACCTGGCTATTGCTGGGTGCCGCGTTCCTCACTTTCGCGGTGGGTGCGGCGCTGATGCATTCCTATGCCGTGTTCCTGCTGGCCTTCATCACCGCGTTTGGGTGGAGCCGAGCGGAAGTGTCGGTGGCGTATTCGGTGTCGCAGTTGGTGAGCGGGTGGACCTCGCCCCTGGTCGGCATCCTGGTGGACCGGTTGGGACCACGGCGACTGATCCTGATGGGCGGCACGGTCCTGGCCGCCGGTCTGGTCGCAAGCTCCTTCGCTACCGAGTTATGGCACATGGTCGTGCTGTATGGCGTGGTCATGACCCTGGGGGCCAACTGCCTGGGGCTGGTCGTGTTCGTGCCGCTCCTGTCGCGCTATTTCGTGCGCAATCGCGGCATGGCCGTCGCGGTCGTGCAGTCGGCCAACGGGTTCGCCCGGGCGTTTTCCGCACCGGTCTCCACGGTGATGGTGTCGGAACTGGGGTGGCGCGGCGCCTATCTGTGGCAGGGCGCGTTCATGGCCGTGCTGATCCTGCCGCTCGCCGCGTTGTTCCGAGGCACCGACACGCAGCGCAAGAACCGCGCCGAACGGCAGGCCTCGGATGGATGGTCGGTGCGTCAGGCCATGCGGACGCCGCATTTCTGGCTGCTCACGCTCGTTTATGTGTTCACCGGGCTCGGCAGTTTCCTGGTGGCGCTGCACCAGCTCGCCTTCGCGGTCGATATCGGGTTCGATCCGCTTTACGCCGCCGGAGTCCTCGGGGCGGGCGCGTTCCTGTCGCTGCCGGGGGTGATCATCACCGGCACGGTGTCGGACTATATCGGGCGAGAGCTGTCGGCGGTTCTGACCTATGGGACCTCGATCATCGGGGTGGCATGCGGGATGCTGATCTCCAGCCCGGACCAGCACATGATTCTGTGGCTGCACTCCATTTTCTTCGGCCTGACCTGGGGCGCGCGAGGGCCGGCCATCACCGCAAAGGCGGCAGACCTGTTCCCGGGACCCAATCTCGGCACGATTCTGGGCGTGATTTCCATTGGCACCGGGTTAGGCGCGGCGGGCGGGTCCTGGATGGCCGGCCTGGTGTTCGACGTGACCGGCAGCTATCGCGTTGCGTTCGGGCTGTCGATCTTCTTCTACGCCTGCGGCAGCGTTGCATTCTGGGCGCTGCGTCGGCCGCCCGCCATCAGGACGTAACCGCCGTCGGCGCGGACTCCGGCGAGACCCGCGGCAGTTCGTCCGTCGTCAAGGTCTCACGCGCCAGCAGCGCCGCCGCGCCTTCGTCCAGGGCCGAACGGTTGGCGGTCAGGATGCGCACCGCCCGCGACAGAGCGTTCTCCATCCTCGCCCGCACCGCCATGTCGATCTCATGCGCGGTTTCGTCGCTGAAGCGGCGGGGCTGCCAGAACACGCCAGGTTGCGGCAGGAACTGACCCTGCTCGGTGTCCCAGGCGACGGGTCCCAGTTTTTCGTCCATGCCGAAGCGCAGCACCATGCCACGAGCGATATCGGTAGCCTTGGCCAGATCGTCGGCGGCACCGGTGGAGATGTCCTGGCCCAGCAGGATTTCGGCGGCTCGTCCGCCCATCAGCACCGTCATCTTGTCTTCCAGTTCGTGGCGTCCCATCAGGAAGCGGTCGTCGATCGGGCGCTGCATGGTGTAGCCCAGCGCGCCGATGCCGCGCGGGATGATGGACACCTTGTGCACCGGGTCGCTGCCCGGAATGGCGCGCGCGACCAGCGCATGGCCCATCTCGTGATAGGCGACGATCTTGCGTTCGCGCGGGATCAGGATGCGGGATTTCTTTTCCAGGCCGGCGACGATGCGTTCGACGCCGGCGGTGAAATCCTGCATGGCAATGGACTCGGCACCGCGCCGGGTCGCCACCACCGCCGCCTCGTTGGCCAGATTGGCGAGGTCGGCACCGGTGAAGCCCGGGGTCAGCCCGGCGATATCCTCCATCTTCACGTCCGCGGCGAGTTTCATCTTGCGGAGGTGGATTTTCAGGATGTCGGAGCGGCCGATCTTGTCGGGCCGGTCCACCAGCACCTGGCGGTCGAAGCGCCCTGCCCGCAGCAGCGCCGGGTCCAGGATTTCCGGCCGGTTGGTCGCGGCCAGCACAACGATGGCCACGGATCGGTCGAACCCGTCCATTTCCGCCAGCAACTGGTTGAGCGTCTGTTCTTTTTCGTCGTGCCCGCCGCCGCCCATGGGCGACGCGCCGCGCGCCCGCCCCAGCGCATCCAGTTCGTCGATAAAGATGATGCAGGGGGCCGAACCGCGCGCCTGCTCGAACATATCACGCACGCGGGACGCGCCGACGCCCACGAACATTTCCACGAATTCCGCGCCGTTCGTGGCGTAGAACGGCACCCCGGCCTCCCCGGCCATGGCCCGCGCCAGCAGGGTCTTGCCGGTGCCGGGCGGCCCAACCAGCAGGATGCCGCGCGGGATATGGGCGCCGAGGCGGCCGAATTCGTCGGGCTTCTTGAGGAAATCGACGATTTCGTGGAGTTCGGCCTTGGCTTCGTCAACTCCGGCCACGTCGTCGAAGGTCACTTTGATGTTGGTTTCCGCGGTCACCAGCTTCGCCTTGCTGCGGCCGATGGAAAACAGGCCGCCGGTCAGGCCGCCACGCCCGCCGCCCATCATGGCGCGGGAGGCGATCATCCAGACGCCCACGAACAACAGCGGCGGCAGGATCCAGGACATCAGGGTCGACAGCGGCCCGCCGGTCGGGACGCTGCTATATTGTACGCCCATCTTGGCGAGCTTCGTGGCCAGTTCGTCGGGCACCTGGAGGGTATTGAATTCGGTCTTCCCGTCGGGGAGGGCCTCGTTCAACGTGCCGCGGATGGTATCGCCCGCCACGGTGACCTGCTTGACCTTGCCAGTGTCCAGAAGCTGCTGGAACTGGCTGTAGGGGATGGTGTCAGCCCCACCCGTGAACCGGCCCATCAGTCCCAGACCGACAAGAAAGGCGAGGCCGAGGATCAGGAGCCAGGTGCGGGACGGTAGTCCCGAGGATGGCATGTCTGGCTTTTTCGCCGGCATCGCTTGGTCTCCCGGGGTGGGGTACCCCGCACAGACCATGGGGATGCACCCGCCACGTTGACAAGGTGACGGGTCCACGGGACTCAGTCTGCATGCGAACGCGCGGTCTGATCGATCTTCAGGTGAACGGCTTTGGCGGTGTCGATTTCAACGACGCCGCGCTGAGCGCCGATGCCCTGGACCAGGCGCTGCATGCGATGTTGTGCACGGGCGTGACGACCTGCCTGCCCACGTTGATCACCGCGCCGGAGGACGTGCTGGGCGAACGCCTGCACGCGCTGGATCGCGCTGTCGCCGATAGCCGGCTGGGGCCTTTGATGGTGCCGGGGTTCCATCTGGAAGGGCCGTTTCTCAACCCCACGCCAGGTTATGCCGGCTGTCATCCCGCCGTCGCGATGGTGGCGCCGGACGTGGCGCTGCTGCGACGGATCACCCGGGGACTGGAACGCAAGGTGCTGCTGCTGACCCTGGCGCCGGAGCGGGAGGGCGCGCTGGATGTCATTGCCTGGGCGCGCGCGCAGGGGATGCTCGTTGCCATGGGGCACACCGCCGCGACCGCCGGCGACATCGATCGCGCCTGTTCGGCTGGCCTGCGCCTGAGCACCCATCTGGGCAACGCCTTGCCGCAGCCGCAGCCGAAATTCGTCAATCCGCTGATGGCGCAACTGGCCGAGGACCGGCTGTCGGCCAGTTTCATCGCCGATGGGATCCACAGTCCACCGGCGGCGCTGAAGGTGATGCTGCGGGCGAAAACCCTGCCTCGGTCGGTGCTGGTGACGGATGCCACCGCCGCGGGCGGGGCGCCATCGGGGCTGTATCGGTTCGCGGGAATGACGATCGAGCATCGCCCGGATGGTTCGGTGCGCGAACCTGGCAGTCCGGTCTTGGCTGGGTCCGCGCTGTGCCTGGACCAGGCGGTGCGCAACCTGATCGCCTGGAACCTGGCCGAACCGGAGCATGCCATCGCGGCGGCATCCACCCAACCCGCGGCGTTGCTCGCCCCCGGCCTGGCGCATCATGGTATCCGCCTGCCGACGTCCGACCTGGCCTGGTCGGCGACAGGCTACCCGGCTGAAATCGTATTGGCGGGTATGCGAATCTCCCGGCGCTGAAAACCTTTCCTTTACCAATTGGGCGTATCCCTGGTCGGGCGAAAATCGCACTCACGCCAGGCGGACGGGCAAAAAGTTCATCTCCTTGGCTCCCAGATCGTAGGGAGTTCGCCCGTGCCCATCGTGCTCGGTACCAACAGCTATACCTTCAGCGCCATCGACACCCTGACGGGGAGCGGCAACGCCGACGCGGTCACACTGACGGGGGGCTTGACCAGTGCCAGCATCGATCTGGCGGCGGGCGCCGACACGTTGACACTGGCAAACGCCGCCAATTCGGCGACGGTTGCCAATGTGGAAACGATCACCGGCGGGACGGGTGCCGAAACGCTGAGCATGGGCAGCGTGCTGAGCAACTCCAACACCGTCGATCTGGCGGCGGGCAATGATACGCTGACCCTGGCGGCGGGCGGCAATACGGGTTCGTTGACGAACGTCGAAACGATGGTCGGCGGTTCTGGTGCCGACACGATGACGATCATCGCCGCGATCGCCAGTGCCAGCCTGGATGGCGCGGCCGGCAATGACACGATCCTGCTCGCGAACGCCACCAACAGCGCGACCGTCACGAATATCGAGACCATTACCGGCAATGCGGGCGCCGACACCATCACCCTGAGCGGCACGATCGCGTCCACCAGCATCGACCTGGCGGCGGGCAACGATGCGTTGAACCTGGGCGCGGGTCCGGTCACGATCACCACCGCCAATGTCGAGACGATGACCGGTGGCGCCGGTGTCGATACCGTCACGTTCAGCGCCGGCGTCACCAATACCAGCATCGACCTGGCCGGTGGCAGCGACGTGCTGACCCTGGCGGCGGCGGGCAGCACCTTCACCGCGAGCAACGTCGAAACCCTGACCGGTGGAGCCGGCGTCGATACCGTGACGATGGGAGCGGCGGTTTCCGGCGCCACCCTGGATTTCGCGGCCGGGAATGACGTGCTGACCTTCGGCAATTTCACCAACACCGCGACGGTGTCCAATGTCGAGACCATCACGGGTGGCACGGGTGTCAGCACGATCACCCTGGGCTCCGCGCTGACCAACAGCACCACCGTCGATCTGGGCGCCGGCAACGACGTCCTGACCATGGCGGCGGGCGGCAATACCGGTTCGATCACCAACGTCGAAACGATGATCGGCGGGTCCGGCGCCGACACGATGACGATCATCGCCGCCGTTACCAGCGCCAGCCTCGATGGCGCGGCCGGCAACGACACGGTTCTGCTCGCCAACGCCACCAACAGCGCCTCGATCATCAATATCGAGACCATCACCGGCAATGCCGGCGCCGATACACTGACCCTCAGCGGGACGGTGTCGTCCGGCAGCGTCGATCTGGCGGCGGGCAGCGATACGCTGAACCTGGGCACCGGCACGGTCACCGTTACCACGGCCAACGTCGAAACCATGAACGGCAGCACCGGGACCGATACGGTCACGTTGAGCGCCGGCGTCACCAATACCAGCGTCGATCTCGGCACCGGCAGCGATGCCCTGACCCTGGCCGCCGCCGGCAGCACCTTCACCGCCAGCAACGTGGAAACCCTGACCGGCGCGGCCGGCGTCGATACCGTCACCATGGGATCGGCGGTGTCCAGCGCGACGATCGACCTGGCGGCCGGCAACGACGTGCTGACCCTGGGCAACTTCACCAACACCGTCTCGATCTCCAACGTGGAGACGATCACCGGCGGCACCGGCGTCAGCACCGTCACCTTGGGCAGCGTGCTGACCAACAGCTACACGGTCGATCTGGCGGCCGGCAACGATATGCTGACCCTGGCGGCGGGCGGCAACACCGGTTCGGTCACCAACGTCGAAACCCTTATTGGCGGGTCCGGCGCCGATACGATGACCATCATCGCGGCGATCTCCAGCGCCAGCCTGGACGGTGCCGGCGGCAACGACACGATCCTGTTCGCCAACGCCACCAACAGCGCCTCGGTTACCAATATCGAGACCATCACCGGCAACGCCGGCGCGGATACCGTCACCTTGAGCGGTGCGATCAGCAATGGCAGCGTCGATCTGGCGGCCGGCAACGACGTCCTCAATTTGGGGACCGGCGGCATCACCGTAACGACCGCCAACGTCGAAACCATGAACGGCGGTTCGGCGGCCGATACGCTGACCCTGGGTGCGGCCGTCAACAATATCAGCATCGACCTGAGCGGCGGCAGCGACAGCCTGACCCTGGCCTCCGGCGCCAACACCCTGACGGCCAGCAACGTTGAAACCCTGATCGGTGGCAGCGGTGTCGAAACCGTGACGATTGGGTCCGCGGTGACCAGCGCGACGCTGGACTTCGCGGGCGGCAGCGACGTGCTGACGTTGGGCAATTTCACCAACAGCGCCTCGATCTCCAACGTCGAGACCATTACCGGCGGCACCGGCGCCAGCACCATCACCCTGGGCGCGGCACTGACCACCAGCATGACCGTCGACCTGGCGGCGGGCAACGATACGCTGACCCTGGCGGGCGTCGCCAATACGGGATCGGTGACGAATGTAGAGACGATTGTCGGTGGATCGGCCGCCGACACCGTGACCCTGGGCGCCGGGATTTCGTCCGCCAGCATCGATGGTGCCGGCGGCAGCGACACCTTCACCCTGGCCAACGCCGCCAACAGCGGCACCATCACCAATGTGGAAACCATCGTCAGCGCCGCCGGCGCCGACACCCTGACGCTTAGCGGCACCGTCAGCAGCGCCAGCGCCGATCTGTCCGGCGGCACCAGCGACACGCTGACCCTGGGTGACGGCACCGTCACCATCACCACAGCCAACGTGGAGACCATGACCGGCGGCACCGGCGCCGCCACGGTGACCCTGAGCGCCGCCGTCAACAACACCAGCGTCGATCTCGGCACCGGCAATGACTCGCTGACCATGGCCGCGGGCGGCAACACCTTCACCGCCAGCAATGTGGAAACCCTGACCGGCGGGTCCGGCGCCGATCTGCTGACCATGGGGTCGGCGATCTCCACCGCCAGCATCGACTTCGCCGCCGGCAACGACGTGCTGACCCTGGGCAACTTCACCAACACCGGCACCATCACCAATGTGGAAACGATCACGGGCGGCACGGGTGCCAGCACCATCACCCTGGGCAGCGTGATCAGCACCAGCACCACGCTCGATCTGGCGGCCGGCAACGACACCGTGACCTTGGCCGCCGGTGGCAACACCGGGTCCATCACCAATGTCGAGACCATCGTCGGCGGATCGGGTGCCGACACGGTCACCCTGATCGCGGTGATCACCAGCGCCAGCATCGACGGCGCGGCCGGAAATGACACGATCGTGCTGGCCAACGGCACCAACAGCGGGTCGATTTCCAACGTCGAAACCATCACCGGCGGCACCGGTGCTTCGACGCTCACGCTCAGCTCGGGTCTGACTACCAGCCAGACCATCGACCTCGGCGCCGGCAACGACAAGATCACCCTGGCCTCGGCCGGCGGCACCGGGTCGGTCACCAACATCGAAACCATCGTGGGGGCGAGCGGCGGCGATCTGGTCACCCTGGGCAACGCGCTCGCCAGCGGCAGCATCGACCTGGGGTCGGCCAACGACTCCGTCACCATGGCCAACGGCACCAACAGCTTCTCAGCCTCCAATGTCGAAACCATCACCGGCGGCACCGGTGCCGACACCATCACGCTATCGTCCGCCGTCAGCAACATCAGTACGGATTTCGGAGCCGGCGCCGACACGATCGTGCTGGGCAACTCCGCCAACACGTTCTCCCTGTCGAATATCGAGACCGTGACCGGCGGCACCGCGGTCGACACCGTCACCCTGGGCGCCGCCTACACCACGGGCATGACGATCGATCTGGCGGCGGGGTCCGACAAG
>CAMBXJ010000002.1 GCA_945871455.1 Asaia bogorensis | reverse complement strand
GACTTGACGAACCGCCAGCGGCGTCGCACGACAATCGGTACCCAACCGTCCATGGGAGACCGAACATGACTGCCGCCGAAGACCGCAAGGCCCGGATCAAACAGGATTTCATCGACGCGCGCGGCTATTGGAGCCGCGGCTGGGACCCTGTGCTTGACATCGCGCCCGATTACTTCGCCGCCTACGCGAAACTGTCGTCGGTGCCGTGGAAGAACGGCACCCTGTCGCCGAAGGTGAAGGAATTCATCTATATCGCGATCGATTCGTCGACGACCCACATGTATGAGCCGGGGCTGCGCATCCATATCCGCAACGCGCTGGCCCATGGCGCCACCCGTGATGAGATCATGGAAGTCTACCAGCTGACCTCGGTGCTGGGCGTGCATACAATCACCATGGGCGTACCCCTGTTGGTGGAGTCGATGCGTGCCACCGGCCGCGGCGACGAACTGCCATCCGGCCCGCTGTCGCCGCGTCAGCAAAAACTGAAGGACGACTTCATCGCCAACCGGGGTTACTGGTCGAGCCTTTGGGACAACGTCCTGGCCCTGTCGCCGGATTACTTCGAGGCCTATGGCGAATTTTCCTCGGTGCCCTGGAAGACCGGCACGTTGGAGCCGAAGGTGCGGGAACTGATCTACGTGGCGATCGATGCCGCGACGACGCACCTGTATGAGCCCGGGACCCGCATCCACATGGAAAACGCGCTGAAACAGGGCGCCACCCCGGCCGAGATCATGGAAGTCCTCGAACTGACCAGCGTGCTTGGTGTCCACACGATCGCGGTGGGATTGCCGGCCTTGCTGGATGAGTTGAAGCGGGCCGAGGCGCAAAAAGCGTAGGCGCGGACCCTGCGTTAAGGGTTCGTTCAGACGGGCCGGTGCATCCTGCCGGGATGTGGTGGTTTCCGATCCTGTTGGCGATGTTGGTCTCGGCGCAAGCGGAAGCGCAGCCGGCGGACTGTGCGCGGTTGACGCAGGCGCCCCCCGGCGCTTCCGAGATCCCCAGTCCGGTACTGCCATTGGCCGTCGACCTGGCGCGACGTCCCGGTGTGCCGCGCGGCATGTCCGGTCAGGTCTATCTCGGGGTTCCGATTGAGACCAACTCGTCGTTGGAATGCGGACCCGCGCTGCCGGGGCCTCGCGATATCCTGCACGGTCCACCGGGCGACGTGCTGCATGGACCGCCGGCGGGCAACCTGTTGCGAGGTCCGGGTGCGCCGGTGGTGCGGATGGAGCCGGTGACGCGGTAGTTGCGCGGGGCGATCGGGCAGATGGCCCGCATTTCTGTTCCATCCCGCTCGCGCATGCCGCACCCATGACGAACATGATTCCAACCGACCGAAACAAGGCCCCTCGGCCCGTATCTCCCCCTCATGGCGGCCGCCGGGCCGCCGTCCACCACGATCGTGGCTGCTGCCTGACAAAATTGTGGATGCGGGCTGGGCGAGACCGCATCGGATGGTGAGTCACCGTTTTGGTCGTTTGGCGCTAAACCATCGGTCCCGGGTCGCCGGCATCCTCGGACTGGACGCAGCCCCGCTCGGCTGCCAAACCGCTGAGGTTGAAAGTGGCGAAACAACCGGAGAGCGTCGAACATGACGGACAAGCGGGTAGCGCTGGTGATCGGCGCAGGTGATGCGACCGGGGGCGCCATCGCGCGACGGTTCGCATGCGAAGGCTTCACGATATGCGCGACGCGACGGACCGCCGAAAAGCTCCAACCCCTGGTCGCCGCGATCCGCGAAGCGGGCGGCGAGGCGTACGGCTTCGGCAGCGATGCCCGACGGGAGGACCAGGTGATCGAACTGGTCGCATCGATCGAGCGCGATATCGGCCCGATCGAGGTTCTCGTCTTCAATGTCGGCGGCAATGTCCGTTTCGGCATCCGCGAAACCACCACGCGCGTCTATACGAAAGTCTGGGAAATGTGCGCGTTAAGCGGCTTCCTGATTGGACGCGAGGTTGCGCGTGTCATGGTGCCACGCGGCCGCGGCACCATGCTGTTCACCGGCGCCACGGCCGGCATGCGCGGCGGCGTCGGATACGCCGCCTTCGCCGGGGGTAAGCACGCATTGCGCGCGCTGGCGCAGAGCATGGCGCGTGAACTCGGCCCGGAAGGCATCCATGTCGCCCATGTTATCATCGACGGCGGCATCGATACCGAATTCGTCCGCCAACGGCGCGGGGCGGACTTCGATGCCCTTAAGGCGCAAGGTGGTATCCTCGATCCCGACGCCATCGCCGAGAACTACTGGAACCTGCATGCCCAGAGCCGAACCGCCTGGACGCATGAACTGGATCTGCGGCCCTGGATCGAGAAATGGTGAGCAATGGCGCAGCCGGCCATGTACGCCCGACCAACCAGCCTTAATCACTTGTTCGGACGACGGATTTAGAGCGCTCCCCGGAACCAACAACGGAGGACCCATCCCATGCCCGACCCCTCTATCCCCCGACCCCTCGGCACCGGACCCTTGGCAGGCATCCGGGTCATCGACCTGACCACCGTCATTTCGGGGCCGGTCTGCACGATGTTGTTGGCCGACCAAGGGGCCGATGTCATCAAACTGGAACCTCTCGGCGGCGATATCGCGCGTCGGACCGCCGGTTCGGGCGAGTTCACGGCGATGTTCGTGTCGTCCAATCGCGGCAAACGCTCCATGGCGCTGGACCTGAAGCAGCCATCCGCCGTCGACGTGGTACGGCGTCTGGTGGCCGGCGCCGATGTGCTCGTGCAGAATTTCCGGCCCGGCACGATGAAGCGGCTGGGGCTGGATGAACCGTCGCTCCGCGTGCTCAATCCCCGACTTGTCTATGTATCGATCAGCGGCGTGGGGGAAACGGGCCCCTATGCCAAAAAGCGTGTCTACGACCCGATCATCCAGTCGCTGTCCGGCCTTGCCGACGTGCAGGCGGAACCATCGACGGGCCGTCCGCGCATGGTGCGCACGATCGTTGCCGACAAGACGACGGCGGTGCACGCGGCGCAGGCGGTCTGCGCTGCGTTGTTCGCGCGGGAGCGGAGCGGGCAGGGCCAGCATGTGCGCCTGTCGATGCTGGATACCATGATCGCCTTCATCTGGCCGGAGGCGATGACCCAGCACATGATCGTCAACCCCGAACCAACCGTTACCAACCAAGCCGCTCGCCCCGATCTGATCTACCAGACACGGGACGGCTATATCACGGTCGGATCCGTTTCTGATTCTGAATGGCGCGGGCTTGCCGGTGTCCTCGGTAAGCCGGAATGGATCGACGATCCGCGTTTCAGTACCCCGGCGCGACGGGGCGCGAACGCGGCCGAACGGATCACCCTGGTAGGGGAGATTCTCACGGCGAACACCAGCGGATATTGGCTGGAGCGACTGGATGCGGCCGACGTTCCCTGTGCCCCGGTGCTGACCCGTGACCAGGTGGCGTCCGATCCCCAGGTCGTCCATAGCGGCCTGATCGAGGTGCTGGACCAGCCAGGCTTCGGCCAGGTTCGCCAGCCCAGGCCGGCGGCGCGTTTTGAGCAGACTCCGGCGGCAATCGGCGGGCCGGCGCCCCGGATCGGCGAGCATACCGATCAGATCCTGACGGAACTCGGCTTTTCCGGGCATGAGATCGCCGCCCTGAAAGCGACCGGAGCGGCACGATCCGCGGCCTCGAACCTTGGCAAGGAGACCTGACATGACCGAGCATAAAGGCCTCGTTCTTTGGGGTGCCGGCACGGGGCGAGCGCTGCGGGCGCATTGGGCGCTGGCGGAACTGGGGCTGGATTATGAAAGCCGGCCAATCCAGCCGCGTACGGGAGAGACCAAGACGCCGGAATATACGGCGCTGACCGCTCGCCAGAAAATTCCGCTGCTGCGGGATGGCACCTTCACCATCACCGAAAGCGCCGCCATCATCGCCTATCTGTCGGACACCTATGCGTCCGAGGAAACCGCGCTGATGCCGCGCGCCGCCCGGGAACGCGCGCAATGTCTGGAATGGTGCTTCTTCATCATGACGGAGCTTGACGCGGCGTCGCTATACGTGATCCGCCGTCATCGTTATTTACCCGAGATATATGGGGCGGCGCCAGAGGTCTGCGATTCGGCTGCCGCGTATTTCGGCCAGCAAATGCGCGCGGTCGATCGGCAATTGGCCGAGGGTCTTCCCTATCTGTTCGGCGATCGTCTAACGGCGGCCGATATGCTGCTGTCGACATGCCTGACCTGGGCGGTCAGCTACGGCATACCGGTCGGCGCCCGCGCGGTCGCCTACAATGCCCGTATCACCGCCCGCCCGGCCTATCTCCGGGCGGTTGTCCGCAACACGCCGCCGAAGCCATAACCCATCGCGCCAAGGAGTCGCCCGATCCATGACGACCAACCTGGAGTTCCATTTCGATTTCGGCAGTCCCAACGCCTATCTCTGCCACAAGGTGCTGCCCGCCATCGAGGCGCGGACCGGCGCCCGGTTTTCCTATGTCCCTGTGCTGCTGGGCGGCGTCTTCAAACTGACCAACAACCAGTCGCCGATGGTGCAGTTCAAGGGCATCAAGAACAAGAACGAGTATGCAAGCCTCGAAACCGAACGTTTCGTCCGCCGGCACGCCCTGTCGCGGTTCCGACGCAATCCGTATTTTCCAGTCAACACGATGCAGATCATGCGCGGCGCCGTGGCGGCCGAACGGGATGGATTCCTCGGACGTTACGTCGATGCCGTTTTTTCCCATATGTGGGAGGAACCCAAGAAGATGGACGAGCCCGACATCATCCGACAGGCGCTGGACCAGTCCGGCCTCGACGGCGGCGCGATCCTGGCAGCGATCCAGGACCAGGGGGTCAAGGATCGGCTGATGGCCAACACCGAGGCTTCTGTCGCGCGCGGCAATTTCGGCAGCCCAACCTTCTTTGTCGGCACCGAGATGTTCTTCGGCAAGGATCGGCTGCGAGAGGTCGAGGAAGCGATTCTGGCCGCGGTGCCCCGGCCCGGCTGAGACCGGGCAGTCGCGCTGACAGCCACGACCATTGTACCGAAAACGCACCAACAGCCAATTCCTCAGGAGCGATCCATGAAAATCTACCACGCGCCCAATACGCGTTCCGTCCGCATCGTCTGGTTGATGGAGGAACTGGGCCTGCCCTATGAGATCGAGCGGTTCAAGCTGGGTGATGCCGCCATGCGCGCGCCCGACTACATCAAGGTGCACCCGATGGGGCGTGTCCCGGCCTTGGAGGATGGCGACGTCCGGATCTTCGAATCCGGCGCCATTGTGGAATATGTCCTTGCGCGACACGGCAACGGGCGTTTGGTCCCGGCCGTGGCGTCGTCCGAATTCCCCCGCTACCTGCAATGGTTGCATTACGCGGAAGGCATGATCATGCCGCCGGTCAATATTATCGTTGTGGAAACGATCCTGCTTCCCCCGGAACGCCGCAACCAGGTGAATGTCGATCGCGCGGTGAAGCTTTTGGCGCGCATGCTCAGCGCCGTCGATATCGCCCTGGATGGGCAGGAGTTCCTGGCCGGCGCGTTCAGTGGAGCCGACATCATGACCGGGCACGCCTGCACCGTGGCATCCCGGTTGGGCGCGGACATTTCCGACAAACCCAACGTCGCCGCCTATATCCAACGCCTCAACGCGCGCTCGGCCATGCAGCGGGCTTGGGCGGCCTAGCAACGACTCATTCCTGGTGGGATCGCTGTCCGACCAGGCAGGGAGCATGGGTCAATCCGGCACGGCGAACGGGTTTGTCTCCGTTCGCCGCTCCCCGATCACGCCGCCAAAATATCCGCGATTTCCGCCAGGGTCGGCACCCGGCTTGCCGGACCCATTGTGGCCAGGGTTGGCGTGCCGCGGAAATGGCGCACCGCCGCGCGCTGGATGTCATCGGGTGTCACCGCGTTCAGCTTGGCGACGGTTTCCGCCGTCGGCACGACCCGGCCGAAGATCTGGATCTGCCGAGCGAGTTGCTCGCACCGGCTGCCGGTGCTTTCCAGCGACATCAGCAGGCTCGCCTTCACCTGGGCGCGGGCGCGCGCCAGTTCGGCCTCGGTCACTTCGGTCTGCACCTTGCGCAGTTCGGCCAGCGTGACGGGCATCAGTTCGGCGGCCTCGCTTTCGCCGGTGCCGGCATAGATGCCGAACAGCCCGCCATCCACATAGGGCGCGCTGAAGGAGTAGATGGAATAGACCAACCCCCGCTTTTCCCGCACTTCCTGAAACAACCGAGACGACATGCCGCCGCCCAGCAAGGTGGACAGCAGCAGGGTCGGGTAATAGTCGGGATCGCCGAACCCGGCGGAAGGGAAGCCCAGCACGATATGCACCTGATCCAGGTCGCGGTCTTCCCGGAACTCTCCGCCTTGGTAGGTCGCGGTGGACATGGACGGCGGCGGTTCGGTCGGCAGGTCGCCGAAATGGCGCCCGACCATGTCCAGGATATCGTCGTGATGCAGGTTGCCGGCGGCGGCGATCACCACGTTCGGGTGTGCGTAATGGCGCTTCATGTAGCCGGTCAGCATGGCGCGCGGCATGCTCTTGATCCCGTCCTCCGACCCCAGGACGGGGCGGCCGAGCGGCTGGTCGGGAAAGGCGGCGTGCTGGAAGTGGTCGAAGATGATGTCGTCCGGGGTGTCGTTGGCTTGGCCGATTTCCTGCAGGATGACGCCGCGCTCGCGCTCCAGTTCCTCCGGCTCGAAGGTGGAATGGGTCAGGATGTCGCCCACGATATCGGCGGCCAGCGCGGTGTCTTCTTTCAGCACCTTCACGTAATAGGCGGTCTGTTCCCGGGCGGTGTAGGCGTTCAGATGACCGCCCACGGCCTCGATTTCCTCCGCGATGGCGGCGGCGGAGCGGCGTTCGGTGCCCTTGAACGCCATGTGCTCCAGGAAGTGGGACACGCCATTTTCGTCCGCATGTTCGTTGCGGGATCCGGTGGCGACATAGGCGCCGAAGGAGACGGTCTCGACCCGGTCCATGCGCTCGGTCACGACCGTCAGGCCGGAGGGCAGTCGGGTCAATTGGATGGTTTCGGTCACGTTCGTTGTGGTCCCTGCGAATGACGGCTTGCTATGTGTTGCCACCCGGTCGGGCGGCAATTGCGGGCAAGATAGCATAAATGGCACGTTCGTCGCGGGTTGCAACGCCGCGGCGCCCCGAGGCTCTCTCTCGGTCCGCCGATTGCCCTGCGCCACAGCGCGATCGACACACCGGCGCTCTCACAACTGCCATGAACCGTGACGCATTTACGGGAGATTAAGGTTTCCCTGCGACCCTTGGCTTCTGGCAACCGGGGGTTTTCGTCGATGAAGGGGCTGGACCGAACCAAGCGGCTCATGATCGCGTTGCGGCATCTGCAATCCGGCAAATGGTCAGACGCGGAAGCCGAGGCCCGCGCGATCGCCTCCACCAATCCGACGGATATCGAGGCGATGCTGCTGCTGGGACTCGCCATCGCCGCCACCGGGGAGGCATCGCGGGCAGCGCCGGTGCTGGATCGCGTGGCGCGCGCGCGCCCGAACCATCCGCATCCGTGCCGCGATCTCTCGGATCTCCGTCCGCCGCCCGCCACTGCCGTGATCGCGCGCCAGTACCGGGCGTGCCTGCGGCTGGCGCCGAACGACATGCGCCTGCGCCGACAGTTCGGGGAGTTCCTGCTGGACAACGACCTGCCGATGGACGCCGTGACCGTGCTGCGCGATGCGCTGGGAACCGCGGTGGCGCATAATCTCATGGGACTCGCCCTGGCCGAGACCGGTGCGTTCGGCGACGCGATCGCGCATTTCCACAAGGCGGTTACGTTGGACCCCGCGGCCGCCGGCGGCTGGTCCAATCTGGGGCTGGTGTTGAAGGTGGAGGGACGGTTCGACGAGGCAATCGCCGCCTACGACCAGGCCGTGATCCGCGGCCCGAAAGACGCGCGGGTCCGGGTCAACCGCGCCGTGGCGCTGCTGCGGGCGGGACGCTGGAAGGATGCCTGGACTGACTTTGAATGGCGTTTGCGGCTGCCCAACCACCACGGGTTGCCGGCCAGCCAGTTGCTGCCGGTGCTGGATCTGATCGAGGACCTGCGTGGTGTCCGCATCCTGGCCGTGCATGAGGACGGGTTCGGCGACACATTGCAGTTCATGCGCTATCTGCCGCTGCTGGCCGAACGCGGGGCCGAGGTGCACGCCGTCGTGCCACCGCCCTTGATGCGCCTTGTGGCAACGCTGCCGGGCGTGAACGTCGTGCGCGACCCGGGCCGGCTGCCGGACTACGATTTCCACTGTCCGTTTTTCAGCCTGCCGCGCGCGTTCCAGACCACGATCGACACCATCCCCTATCGGCCCTATCTGCGTGCCGATCCTCTGCGG
The DNA here is from genome assembly GCA_945871455.1 of Asaia bogorensis. GTDB lineage: Bacteria > Pseudomonadota > Alphaproteobacteria > Acetobacterales > Acetobacteraceae > Rhodopila. The sequence continues at coordinate 22,976 of CAMBXJ010000002.1, read as the reverse complement.
GTGGCGTCCTGGGCGCGGGAACTGCCGGCCGATGGGCTGCGCGTCGGGCTCGTCTGGGCCGGACAGGCGCGTCCGTGGGTGTCCGGCTTCTCCACGCTCGATCGCCGCCGGTCCGCGCGTCTGGCGGCATTCGCGCCACTGGCAGCCGTGCCCAATACGCATCTGATCAGCCTGCAAACCGGGCCGGCCGCGCGTCAGGCTGATCCGCCGCCTTGTGACATGGTGGTGCTGGACCCGATGGGCGCGGTGGACGATTTCGCCGATACCGCCGCGATCATCGCCAACCTGGATGTTGTCGTCAGCGTCGATACGTCGGTCGTCCACCTGGCCGGCGCGCTGGGCAAGACGGTGTTTCTGCTGGACCGCTACGACAACTGCTGGCGCTGGCTGAGTGGGCGCAACGACAGTCCCTGGTATCCGGACCTGACGATCTTCCGTCAGGACCGCATCCATGACTGGTCCGGGCCGATGGCGCGGGTGGTCGGCGCCCTGACCGCCATGGCCGCTTTCAGGGGCCGCGGTGCAGCGGCCGACCGTCCATCGCTGCCAGGCCTGGCACTTGCAGATGCCGCATGATGGTCGGCGCCAGATCGACGATCCGCGCCGGGGCGTCGCTGGTGGCGCCGGCGGTGAACCCGGGTCCGTCGATCAGCAGCACGGGTGACTGTTCGTAGGGCGCCAACCCGCCATGCTGGCCGCAACCCAGCCGATCATCCTTGCCCCACCGCGGCTTGGCCGCGAAGGCTCGGCCCGGGATGCCGAATTCGTTGGGTTCGTTGTCGCAGGCCATGGAAACGGCGAAGGCCAGCCCGTAATGGTCGGCCTGCCCGATCGTATCCAGCGCTTCGGCTGGTACTACCTGGCCCGCCCAGGCGCATGACCGCAGGAAATCGCCCATCCGATTCCGCCGGTTCGCATGGTCCGGGTGGAGATAGACCAGGGTGGAGGTGCCGTTCGCCAGGGCCATCACATCCGCCGAGTCCGGTCCCGCCTTCAACCCCGCCCCGATCAGTTCGGCTTCGACGTCGATCACGCCCTTGACCGTCTCATGCCCGTGATCAGATCCGACGATCAGCAGGATCTCGTCCCCGCGCGCGCGCTCGGCTTTCACCGCCTGGATGACCAATTCGGCGTTCCGGTCGGCCTCCCGCAGCACTGCCAGATGGTCGGCCGACCCGAGTGGGACGTTGTGCTGGATGTGATCGGGTTCCCCCAACCAGAGCACCGCCAAAGCCGGGCGGCGGTCATGCATTACCTCCGCCACAAAGCGTTCGGTCATCTGGCGGTCGCCGTTCGCGTCCAGGCTAACCTGCAACGGGTCGGCGACTGGCACCCGCCCCGGTCCGAAGGAGCCGGCGCGGTGGTAGACATGGCCGAACCCGTCAGGGTCGTGCGCATAGGCGGCGCCGGGGGAGACGTTGTTGAAGACGATCGCGCCGCCATGCGGGGCCAACAGTTCGGCCATGGTCGGCACCGCCAGCGAATGGCCAGTGACCGTGCGCTTGTGTTGCAGAAAATCCGGCCGGCCGACGTCGTGCGGGGTCAGCACCCCGTGCTCCATCAAGGCCATGGCGTTGCCCTGCAAGGTGTGGCGCGCCGGATGGCAGCCGGTGGCGAAGGTCGCCGACACGACGCGGGTGGCGGACGGGAAGGCGCTGCGAAAATGGGAAAATCGCTCCGCCTGGGAGGCGAATCGCACCAAAGACGGGGTACGTTCCGCGTCGACGAAGTCCCGGCGCAGACCGTCCAGAATGACCATAACCGCTCGACGCATGAATGCCTCCTTGACCGTTCTGGCGGTCCATGACAGCCGTGACCATCTGTTAGCGACCGACCTGACCATTGCCCGATGCACCGCCCCCGTCCTCTCGACAATTCCGGGCTTGACCCGGCAACCCGCTCCCCACCGTTGAACGCGGGTTGGCGGGTCAAGCCCGGCAATGACGATGAGGGGGCCTAGGGGGGCCGATACATCGGTCCATGGTTAGGTCAGTCGGTATGAACGGTCGGCGGTTTCGGCCGGCCTGTCCAGCGAGGGTACCGTGAAACCAACCAGTCGGAGCATGATCCCGGTATGAATGCGGTCGTCTCGCAAAAGCCCCTGATCCGCGCCCTGCAGGGGGAGGCAATCTGGCCGCCGCCGCTATGGCTGATGCGCCAGGCCGGCCGCTATCTGCCGGAATACCGTGCTATCCGCGCCACCGTGCCGGATTTCATCGCGCTGTGCACCACGCCGCATCTGGCGGCCGAGGTCACGTTGCAGCCGATTCGTCGCTACCAATTCGACGCCGCCATCCTGTTCAGCGACATCCTGATCCTCCCCTGGGCGCTCGGGCATGGCCTGGCTTTCAAGGAAGGGGAGGGGCCGGTGCTGCCCCGCCTGCGCGATGCCGCCGGCGTGGCAGCGTTGAACCCGGCGCGCGTGATGGACGCCGTGGCGCCGATCATGGAGACGGTGCGCCGGGTCCGCGCCGGCCTTACGACGGAGGGGTTTGAATCCACCGCCCTGATCGGGTTCGCCGGGGCGCCTTTCACCGTCGCCTGCTACATGGTGGAAGGTGGCGGGTCGCGCGATTTCGCCATCACGCGTGCACTGGCCTATGCCGATCCGGCGCTGTTCGCCCGCCTGATGGACGTCCTGACCGACGCCACCATCGAATACCTGGCCGCCCAGGCCGACGCCGGAGCCGAGGCGCTGATGCTGTTCGATTCCTGGGCCGGCGTGCTGTCGCCGTCTCTGTTTCGCGCTCATGTCGTGGCGCCGACGCGACGGATCATCGATGCGCTGCGGCAGCGGTTTCCGTCGGTGCCGATCATTGGGTTTCCCAGGCTGGCGGGGGTGATGCTGGCGGAGTATGCGGCGACCGGAGCCAACGCGATCGGGCTGGATACCGGCATGGACCCAGTCCGTGCCGCGGCGATGCTGCCGCCGGGGATCGCGCTGCAAGGCAATCTGGACCCGATGGCGCTGGTGGCGGGCGGCGATTCCATGCTGCGGGAGGTTGATACGGTGCTGAGCGCGATGCGTGGCCGGCCCTTCGTATTCAACCTGGGGCATGGGATCGTGCCGCACACCCCGCCTGAGCATGTCGCGGCGCTTGTGGCCTCGGTGCGTCGTGGCAAGTAAGGTCGCCATTGTCCTGTTTAACCTGGGTGGGCCGGACCGGCCGGAATCGATCCGCCCGTTTTTGCTGAACCTGTTTAACGATCCCGCGATCTTGCGCGTGCCGTTCTTCGTGCGGCCGTTGCTGGCCCGGATCATTACCCGGGCTCGTCTGAAGCCGGCGACGGAGAACTATGCCTTGCTGGGGGGGCGGTCCCCGTTGCTGGAACTGACCCAGGCGCAGGCTGCGGCGCTGGAGGCGGCGTTGCCGGACCTGGATGCGAAATGCTTCATCGCGATGCGCTATTGGCATCCGTTCAGCGAGGAGACGGCGCGTGCGGTCAAGGCGTGGGAGCCGGATCGGATCGTGCTGCTGCCGCTGTATCCGCAATACTCGACGACCACGACCGGCAGTTCTCTGACCGCCTGGCGGGCGGCCGCGGCCAAGGTTGGGTTGATGGCGGACACGACCACGCTCTGTTGTTACCCGACCGATCCGGGATATCTGGCGGCCACCGCGTCCCTGGTGCGGGATGCGTATCAGGCGGCGACGGCGAGTTTGGATCCCGGAGCCAGGCTGCGGGTGCTGTTTTCCGCGCATGGCCTGCCGGAGAGTATCGTGAAGGGCGGCGATCCGTATCAGTGGCAGATCGAACAGACGGTTGCCGGGGTGTTGGCCGCTCAAGGGGTGGCCAGGTGGGGAGATGGCGATCTGGACTGGTCCGTGTGCTATCAGTCCCGCGCCACGCCACAGAAATGGATCGGTCCCAGCACGGATGCGGAAATAGAACGCGCCGGCCGCGACAAGACCGCTGTGGTCGTGGTGCCGATCGCTTTCGTGTCGGAACATTCCGAAACGCTGGTGGAGCTGGATATCGAATACCGGCATCTGGCGGAACGTTGCGGCGTGCCGGGGTATTTTCGGGTTCCGACCCAGTCGGTGGCGCCGGCGTTCGTTGCGGCTCTGGCAGATCTGGTGCGTGGCGCGTGCCGGCATGGGCCGGGGCTGTGCAGCCATCGGGGTGGCCAGATCTGTGCTGATGGCTTGAGCCAATGTCCGTTCGCCATGCGGCGCCCGGAGGCGGGTGCCGCGGCTTGAGGAGCGGCCATCGCGGCGGGGTCGCGACGCGCCCGATGCAGGCGGCATTCGACTGACGGGGGCGTCATCTGTTCGGATCGACGCTTCGGAAGGCCGGTGGGAAGCCCCTGTCCGCGCACGAGATCGCTGCGGGTGTCATCGGGCGATGGACCCGCGGGCGGACGACCTGGCACCACGGGGCGAATGAGTAATGGGCGTTGGCGCGGTTACTCGGTTATGCGTTGGCAGCGGGGGCTTATCAACCCTTCCGAGTGATGAACCGAGCCACATGGCGCCGGCGCGTCGTTTCGCGGGGGGGCGAAGACCTGCCACCAATGAGCTGTCGCGAATTGCGAGATGTGCCGGTTAAATCACACAACCACCGCGAAGCGGTTGAGTCCAAACGTAACTAGTGCAACGCGCGATCTAAACCGCGGCTCACCTCGATCCGCGCTCAGGCAGCGCCGCGCCAGCTACGCCGGTTCCACGACCGATACGGCTGGAGTGAAGAAGTATCCGCCGTAACGAACCGTCTTGATGTAGGTGGGGTTCTTCAGGTTCGGCTCCACCTTGCGGCGCAGGCGGCTGATCTGCACGTCGATGCTGCGGTCGAAGACGGCCGCGGCGCGTCCGTGCAGCAGGTCGAGCAGCGCGTCGCGCGACAGCACTTTTTGCGGATGTTGGCAGAAGATTGCCAGGATGTTGAACTCGCCGCTGGTCAGCGGCATTGCCTCCCCGTTTGGGTCGGTGAGTTGGCGGCGGGCCATGTCCAGGTGCCAGCCTTCGAACGCCAGGGTTTTCGGCGACTGCTGTGTCATGTCGTCGCTGCCGTTGCTTCGCCGCAGCACCGCGCGGACGCGTGCCACCAGTTCGCGTGGGCTGAACGGCTTGGGCAGGTAGTCGTCGGCGCCGATTTCCAGCCCGACGATGCGGTCGGTCTCGGCTTCGCGCGCGGTGACCATGATGATGGGCACCGAGGACTGGTTGCGCAGACGGCGGCAGATGCTCAGCCCGTCTTCGCCCGGCAGGCCGACATCCAGGATGACCAGGTCGATCTTGCCGACCGAGAGCACACGATCAAGGTCCCGGCCGCTGCGCGCGACGGTGACGACGAAGCCGTGCTCCGTCATTGCCTGCACCATGGTCTGGCTGATTTCAGGATCGTCCTCGACGACCGCGATATGTGTGCTGGTTTCCATGTGGGCACCTCTCATGGGCGGAGATTTGCATCAGCGGGGTAGGCGCAACAAGGAAGAATGCGTGTATGACATCAATTGAAACCGATGTCTGTGATTTGACATGTGAATACATGAATTGACGTAAACGGGCTGGGTTCCGCCCCGGATACCCAATGGCGTCAGGACAAGCGTGACCGGGGGACCAATCATTTGGTACGACCCGGCCGAGCGCGATTCGTCTCGCGAATACCCCGGTCGCATCCCCCATCTGGGACGCCCGGTTTGCACCATCGGCTTGGATTCCGTCCGAACTCTGGACCCCTGACGCGCGCGGTCGAAGCCACGGCGCGATCAGACGCGCGCGTGGAAATCGGATCAACGACGGCACGACCCTGTTTCGCGTCTGCCTGGCGCGAGGGCCCGGTGGCAAGAGCCTCCCGCCCTTCCACCGATCCCCACGTTGCACTACCCTCCGCACCAACAGCGGGAGGCGGCAATCATGAAAATCGGCGCGGTCATGTTCTTCACCACGGACTCCATGCAGCCCGCCCCCTTGGCGCGCGCCCTGGAAGAACGTGGTTTCGAGTCGCTCTGGGTGCCGGAGCACACCCACATCCCATCCTCCCGCAAGACCCAATACCCCGCCGGCGGCCCGCTGATCCGACCCTACTATGACATCATGGACCCGTTCCTGGCGCTCAACACCGCTGCCACGGTCACCACGAACCTGAAAATCGGCACCGGTATCGCCCTGCTAACCCAGCGGGACCCGATCGTGACCGCCAAAGTCGTGTCAACCATCGACCAGTTGTCGCAAGGCCGCTTCCTGTTCGGCGTCGGCAATGGCTGGAACCAGGATGAGATCGAAAACCACGGCACCGATTTCAAAACCCGCCACAAATTGGCCCGGGAACGCCTGGAAGCGATGCAGGCCATATGGACCCAGGACGAGCCCGAGTATCACGGCGAGTTCGTGAACTTCGACAAGATGAAGCAATGGCCGAAGCCATTCCAAACACCCCACCCTCCGATCATCGTCGGTGGCGCCTTCCCCTTCGCCGCTCGGCGCGCCATCCGTTACGGCAATGGGTGGATTCCCCGCGCCGACCGCCTGGAAAAGGACGGCGTTGGCGTGCTGATCGGGAAGTTCCGTGACATGGCGCGCGAAGCCGGCCGCGATCCGGCATCCCTGCCCATCACCATATTCCGCGTGCCGGATGAGATCGACCGCCTGCGCTTCTGTGAAGAAATCGACATCGACCGCGTCGTCTTCACGCTCCCGGCCGAGAAGGAGGACAAGATCATGCCCATCCTCGATCGCTGGACCGACCTGAAACGCCAACTGGAAGCCTGAACCCATGCCCGGCCCGATCAAACTCGGCTACCTGCTGCCCACCCGCGAGCAGATCATGGAGGGACGACCGGAAGCGAAACCGCTGCTGGACCTAGCGGCCCGGGCAGAGGCGCTGGGATTCGACTCGATCTGGGTTGGTGATTCGTTGCTGGCCCGTCCTCGCCACGATCCGCTGACGTTGCTGGCGGGTGTGGCCGGTCGGGTGCCTCGGGTCCAGATCGGCACCGCGGTGCTGTTGCCAGCGCTGCGCAATCCGGTGGTGCTGGCGCATCAGATCGCGACGTTGGACCAGGTCAGCGAGGGGCGTTTGATCCTGGGTGTTGGCATTGCCGCCGACGCGCCGAGCATCCGGGCGGAATTCGCCGCCGCAGGGGTGCCGTTCGAGAAACGGGTTGGCCGCATGATGGAAGGTCTGCGGCTAAGCCGAGCGCTTTGGACGGGAGAGGCTGTGGATTGGGATGGGCGTTGGCAGGTGAAGGGTGGGGTGCTGGCTCCGACTCCCTACCGGCCCGAGGGCCCACCCATCTGGATTGGCGGCAATCTGCAATCCAGCCTGGACCGCGCGGGAAAATGGTTCGATGGTTGGTTCCCGATTGCGCCCGATGCTGCAACCTTTGCGGTTCAATGGGCGGGGATCAAGGAAACCGCGCGGGCGGCCGGTCGGGACGCGGATCGGCTGACCGGGGAGATGTATCTGACCGTTGCGCTGGATGATGATGCCGACGCGGCCGACGCTCGGTTGAACGACTTCCTGGAGCGCTATTACAGCCAGCCTGCCGCGCTGCTGCGGCGCCGACAGGCTTGCTACGCCGGTCCGGCGGCTGGATTGGCCGAGTGGTTGACCGGTTATGCGAAGGCAGGTGCCAGCCATCTGATGCTGCGTTTTGCTGGTGAGCATGAGCGGCAGATGGACACGGTTGCGCGGATGCGATCGTCGATGGGGTGGTAGGAGGCGCCGCCATGCCGATATCGGCGATCGGATACGTCCTGTTGATCCCCCGGCGCTTGTCGGGGAAGCTTTCGCAGCATTGGCGCAGGTGACCGTGGAGGGATTCGAGGCGTTGCAAATGGACCTTGAATCGCAGACAGGCCCGCCTGAGAATCCCCTATCTGGGAGTCCATGACGATTGTCGGCGGACTGTGGCGGATCGGACTCAGCGACCCCATCGCCGATTGGCGGACGTAAATTGCGATTGCGATTCGTCCGCATTGAGAACTGCTGGGTCGGCATTCGACAGGTTGTTCGTCGATGCGGTCGAGACCAACGGGGTACTGGACCGCCGACGGCGGCACGGAATACTTCCACGCCTTCCTGGGCGCCAGCATCGTTGCACCCGGACACCAATGTTTGCAGGGGTCCGATCGGTCATCGGCACCGCCGCGCGGCGCCCCACCAATGCGTATCAGGCAATTCTCGATGTGCTACGCGGCGGGTCCGTGCTTCAGGCGGGTTGAGCAGTTACCTCGAACCTGCCCAGTCGTACCGCCGTGTGTCCTTTGCTTGGTCGCAAGCTCGGCATCACTAGCAGGCAATCATCGTACGGAGTGCGTATCTCGGCGTCTCCATCCTGAGCAATCAGCGTATTGCGAGCCCGAATGATATCTCCCCCCTTAAATGGTTGCATGAAATGGAAATTTGCGGTCGCGGCTGTGATCGTGGCAGTAACAGTCGCGCATCTGGGTCTTACCTGGGCCGGATTGGGTAGCATTGTGTGTCGCGGCCCTGCCAGCCCGAGCAACCTCAAGAGACCCGCTATACTGTCCAGCGAACTCGCAACGGTCGCGCCCGACCAGTGCTGTCCGGCTTCCACCAAATTCGCGACGCATAGAGTTTCAGGGTCGGTGAAGCGGGTATAGTCTATAATTCGCCTACCATTTATGTGCCCACGATCAGCGACAACCAGTTCCGGCGCACCGATTCCCTGAGCCAAACGCCGCCCTTTTTCTGCACTCCCGCATAAATTCAGAGGGCAGGATGGCCATAGCATGGAATGGAGGTCCAGCAGTACATCGACAGTATCGATCAAGGGGCGAATTTCCCTCGCGCGATCCAACTCAATCGAATGGCGGGGGCCGTCCAGCAAGGCCTCATCCCAGACTCGGTTCAGGTCTTCGTCGATGAACCGGGACGCGGTTGGGTCGCCAGGATCGAACCGGCCGAATGCCGCCAAATTGATAAACCCAACGGTCAGGCGCCCAATCACCGGTGTGAAATTTGCGCGCAGTAGACGATCAAGCGCGATCGCGCCCGCGAACTCGTTGCCATGTGTTAGGGCGAAGAGCGCGACATGTGGGCCGGCTCTTCCTGAATCCAATGACGTAACGCCGGGGATACCGGTATTTCCCGCGGTCCAGCGGCTCAGATCGGGCGGATCAAGTGCAACTTCGAACTCTGGCGGTAGCACAGGAGGCGAGGGCTGGGTCATGTGCGCAAACTTCTCAAGGCTACGCGAGCAGACGGTCGATGTCCCGTGTGGCAAGGGAATGGTGAGCGAAGGGAGGCTTTGGCGCCGCCAACATACGGAATTTCGCGGATATTGCCGACAATGCGAATGACACCTACTACCCTCACCTTCATATGTCCGCCACCTTGGACCCAATACGTGATATCGTTCATGCGGAACAACCTAGCAAATCTGGCGCGATATCCCAGTCCGCTCGCGCTGAACTACGGCGACAAGCCGCGCCCGACAACGTCGACGACCCATTTGCCTTGATGGCATATAGACGTGAGTGGTGCGGATGGACCACCACACCCGTGGACATGGCGATGCTTTATGCCGCGGACCGTGAGATGGTTGCGTGCTACCAATCGTCAGACTCCCCAAACCCGCTACGATAAGTCGCAACCGCCCCCGTCGGGCATTTGCCCTTTCTCACCGCGCCCGATCCGCGGGAGCGTTCTTGAAGGTGGCGGCGACATTTCCGTAACGGGATCAGCGCGGCGTTCCGGGCGCCCGTCGACCTTGAGCGCGATCCAGCTCAGTCCCTTGGGTCGCCTGAAGAGCGAATCCTGGCAACGCTTCATGATGCCGCTCCAAATGGTGGGTTCCCTGGACCGCTCTGACAGCGTCGGCCGACATTTTATGCCACGCGCGTCAACCTACTCCATTGGCTGCTGCACTTAGACGCACGAGTTCAGTCCTGACGGCACCGGCATCTATGGCTGGCTTTGACCATGGGACACGGATGACCTGATCACCTGATGCCAGATCACATCCGTCCACGTCGACGGTTACCATACGCCAATCGCCAGGCTTGCCCGCGATCGCCGATAGCACGTCGGAGTCATGCTGGTTGCAGTGATGGATTATCGCAGCTTCCGCCGCGGCGATCGCCCCCACCGGAGCAGCGTCAGGTAGCAGGTCGCCGACCTTCAGGCGCACGGCACGCGCGAAACCTCCGATAAACAATGCGCCCATCAGGCGTATGCGCCAGATTCTGAAGTCCGCGAAGTCCGCATACAGCGAAGCATATGGATGCACGGCCAGGAATCTCGCCTTCATTGCGGGATCGTCTGACGTCTCCGCCAACCCAGTCACGGTTACCCGTGGAGCGGTTTGCGGATTTGCGGAGGTCGGCGCTCCGGTCACCAACACCGAACAGCGTGGATCGGCCATCAAATGGCGCGTGTGCTCCGACAGATCGGACAGATACAGCAAGATTGACAGGTCCGGCGAGCATGCCGGTGTCACAAGTGACGCAAACGGCTGGCCTTGGCGTCCCTCGTCGCGCACCGCCGTTGCCAGCGTTCCCACCCGGGTGGCCCGGAGCAAATTCCGAGCCTCCCGCGCCGGTGATAAAGTCTGGTCAAGTTCTTCACTGGTTGCCATCTTTCGTTCACCTCCCGTCCGCAATGTGCCACAATTGGCTGCCAACATGATCCCATGGCAGGAATCGGGCGACCGATATTGGCCAAAGCCACTCAGGTTAGAGCAACGGAGCACCCCATGACCGTAGCCCCAAGGGACAGTTCGGTGAAACAGACGATCGCTCTGGTCGACGATGACAGGAATATTCTCACCAGTGTGTCCATGACCCTGGAACAGGAAGGATTCCAGGTCCGAACCTATACGGACGGCGAGAGCGCGTTGCAGGGAATGACGGCGCGCCCGGTCGATCTGGCCGTGCTGGATATCAAGATGCCTCGCATGGATGGCATGGAACTGCTGCAACGGCTTCGCCAGCGCAGCTCAATCCCGGTGATCTTCCTGACCTCGAAGGATGAGGAAGTGGATGAATTGATGGGCCTGCGGTTGGGAGCCGACGACTACATTACCAAGCCATTCAGCCAGCGTCTCCTGATCGAGCGCATCCGCGCTTTGCTCCGCCGCAATGAGGTCGGACGTGCCGAGGGGTCAGGGGCGTCGCCCGGCGGTGTCATGACGCGCGGGGACCTGGTGCTGGACGACACCAAACACCAGTGCCTATGGCGCGGTCAGGATATTCAACTCACCGTCACGGAATTCCTGCTGGTGAAGGCCCTGGCGGCGCGTCCGGGCATGGTGAAAAGCCGCGACCAATTGATCGACGCCGCTTATGGCGACAATATCTACGTGGATGATCGTACCATCGACAGCCACATCAAACGCATCCGCAAGAAGTTCCGCACCGGGGATGACAGCTTCAACCATATCGAGACGCTGTACGGCATCGGCTATCGCTACAAGGAGCATTGAGTGCCCGACGGCACCGAGTCGGCTCGTCTGGTTCCGCCGACGGCCACGCGCACGCGGTTTCGCCAGCGCTGGGTGTCGCCGCTGCTGCGGCGGATTCTGCTTGTCAACGCATTGCCACTGGCGCTGCTCGTTGTGGCATTGCTGTATCTCGACCAATACCAGAACGGCCTCCTGGAAGCGCAGGTGGGCGCCCTGCGGGAGCAGGCGCGCGTGTTCGCTGGCGCTTTGGGTGAAAGCGCGGTGCGCACCACCGATCCGGAGAACCCGCGGCTGGTGCCGGAAGTCGCCCGTTCCCTGCTGCGTCGCCTGACGGAGCCGACCCCGGACGCCCAGGCTAAGCTCTATGCGCCGGACGGTTCGATCATGGCCGATTCCCGCATACGGGAAGGGCCAGGTGGAACCGTCACCACCGATCCCCTTCCACCGCCGCTCGACCATGGCCCGATCCTGGGATGGATTGGAACCATCTATGATTGGGTCATGGAGTTTCTCCCGCATAAGCGCCCGGTCTTGCTGGTCGATATGGCGGCTGGCGGCGGATCCGCTGACTGGCAACCCGACGTGAAGGAGGAGTTGCGGCTTAATAGCTCCAATCAGAGCCGCGAGACGCCACCTTACATCCGCCGCACGCGGGACAACCGCCTGTTGGTCACCGTCGCGGTCCCGGTGGAGCGCGACCGCCGGACCGTCGGTATCATCTCCCTGACGCGAGAGGCGCGGGAGGTTGACGCCAGTCTGTTTACCGTACGGGTCTCGATCCTGGCGCTGTTCGGCATGGCGCTGGCGCTGACCGTGCTGTTGTCCTGGTATCTCTCGCTCACCATCGCCCGACCGATCCTGCGCCTGGCCGGCGTGGCCGCCGACATGCGTGAGGGTCAGGGCCGTACTGGCAGCGTGCCGGCATCCCTGCTGGCCCGCAGAGACGAAGTAGGTACGCTGGCGACGGCTTTGGCCGATTCGGCGACCGCACTTTGGGCGCGGATGGATGCCATCGAGCGGTTCGCCGCCGATGTGGCGCACGAGATCAAGAATCCCCTGACATCCATCCGCAGCGCCATTGAAACCCTGCGTCGCATCGAGGATCCCGCCCGCCAGCGTCAGCTTCTGGCGATCATCGGTCAGGACGTGATGCGGATGGACCGGCTGATCAGCGACGTGAGCGATGCATCCCGGCTGGATGCCGAATTATCGCGTGTGACCACCGAACGGGTCGATGTCGTGCCGATTTTACGCACTTTGGCGGAGTTGGACGAGGCCACGCGCGACGCGGAGAACGATCCGAAGCTGGAAGTCGTCGCACCGTCGGGCGAGGTCGCCGTATGGGCCGTCGAGGACCGCCTCGTTCAGGTGTTGCGCAACCTGATCGGCAACGCCCAGTCCTTCAGCCCTCCGCGCGGGCGTATCCTGGTGCGTGTTCGCGAACAGGGTGGAATCGTCGAATTGAGCGTCGAGGACGACGGGCCGGGCATCCCGGAAGCCAATCTTGAGCATATTTTCGACCGATTTTATTCCGAACGCCCCAAGGGAGAGAAATTCGGGCAACACTCCGGGCTGGGTCTTTCGATCAGCCGGCAGATCGTTGAGGCCTTGCGTGGCCAGATCTCGGTGGAGAACCGTAAGGATGCCAGCGGGAAGACAACGGGCGCTCGATTTGTGGTGCGCCTTCCACACGCGTGAACAGAGGCGATCGAGCCTACCCGCCTGGCCCGCGGGGAACTGTCGGGGATTTGGTTCGCCACCGGCGTTCCGGTGACCACCCTGGACGAAAGACGTCCCGTGCGGTGCGACGAGTCACATGCGCCACACCACTTTCTTCCTAGACACCGGAGACATACCAACTCGGCTTGCGCTTTTCCCGAAATGCGGTCGTGCCCTCGTGGCCCTCCGGCGAATAGCGTTGGGTCCATCCCTCATGCGACAGCATCGCCACTTGCCGCTCGTCCAGCAGCAGATTGTTGGCGCCCAGGAAACTGCGTTTCGTCATGGCGATCGCGTTCGGGCCGCTCAGGAAAATGGCATCCAGGACAGTGGCGAGCTTCGCTTCCATCTCCGCCGCCTCGACCACCTCATGCACCAGCCCGATCCGTTCGGCCTCTTTGGCATCGAACCGCTCCCCAGTCAGCGCATAGCGGCGTGTGTGTCGTAAACCGATTGCGTTGACCATGTGCGTGGAGATGGGAGTCGGCGCGACGCCAACGCGCACTTCCGTAATCCCAAATTGCGAGTCGGGCGTTGCGAACGCAACATCGACGCAGCAGACAATCCCCACACCACCGCCAAAGCACGCGCCGTGCACCAGGGCGATCGTCGGCTTGGGAAATTCGTTCAGCAATTGCATGGCGCGCGTTGTGGCCAGCGACGCCTCGAAATTCTCTGCCGGGGGGTAATGCGCGACCTGACCCAGCCACCGAATATCCGCTCCCGCCTGAAAATGCTTTCCTGCCCCGCGGATCACCAGACAACGCACTGCATCGTTCCGAGAGAGACTTTCGAGCCCGCCGATCAGCGCGCCCAGCAATTCCGCGTTATAGGCGTTTCCCACCTCCGGTCGATTGAGTGTGGCGGTCGCGACGCCGCGAGGGTCGATTTCCAGCAGAACGGGTCCGTTGCTCATGATGCCACTTTCGATGGATCGGTGTTGCCTCCACAGACCAGAACACCGACCTGAGCACCATCCGGGGGAACGAAGCGCCCGGACAGGAGCGCGGCGAGAGCGGTAGCACCGCCCGGTTCTGCGATGATGCGGAATTTCTCCCACAGCAGGCCCTGAGCCGCTGCGATTGCCGTATCGTGGACCAGTACTGCCTGATGAATAAAGGCCCGCGCTATGGGGAACATGATTCCCCCGACCTGGCGTGCTCCCAGGCTGTCGGCGGCCACGCCTCCAACCGGCGAATCCACAGGTTGACCGGCCTGCAACGCGTTGTACAGGCTCGGGCAACTTTCAGGTTCCACACTGACGATCTTCGCGCTGCCAGCATACCAGGCGGCGATCCCACCGATTAGGCCGCCGCCGCCGGTTGCGACCACGACATGCGTCAGGTCCGGCGCATCCATCTCGAACTCCCGTCCCACCGTGCCCTGGCCAGCCAGCACGTCCGCATGATCGTAGGCATGGACCTCCAATGCTCCAGATTCCACCTGTCGCGCGCGGCAGGCGGCCAGCGCGTCGGCATAGGTGGCGCCGGCTTGTACCACCCTCGCGCCATAGTGGCTGATGCGTGCCAATTTGGCGGCCGGGGTCGTCTCCGGGACAAATATCTCAGCGGTGAGCGAGAGGGCGCGTGCGGCATAGGCGACAGCGGCCCCGTGATTGCCGCCCGAGGCGGCAATCACCCCCGCGGTCGGGCAGCGCTCCAGGAGCATGCGGTTGAAAGCGCCGCGGGGTTTGAAACTGCCGGTTTGCTGCAGCAGTTCCAATTTCAGGGTGATGGGCGCCGAACATCCCAGATCGCCGGGCGTGGTCCGGAGTACGGGGGTGTGGCGGACGAAACCGGATATGCGGGCCGCCGCGGCGGTGATGTCGAAACGGCTGAGCATGGTTGTGGGGACGCTGACACGCCTGCCCGACGACCACAAGGCATCCCGCCCCGACATGCGCCATGCCATCCGTTTCCCGACCCTGATCGCGCTGCCTCCGGGGCGGGAGCGCATCGCCGGATCGGCCAAAGTGAGATCCACCTCACAAGAGGCTTTCTTTCCGCGACGATCGCGGTCAGATTGACGTCCCATGCAAGGCGGGCAGCGCGTTCACGGAAGCTGCGTATCCAGGGACGGCGAAGCGGTACTCGTGACCGGGCCGCCCGGGTCGGGAAAATCCGACCTCGTGTTGCGTCTTTTGACCCGAGGATTTTTGCTGGTGGCAGACGATCAGGTCGATATCCGGGATGGGCATACCAGTGCGCCGCCGACCCTCGCGGGGCTGCTTGAGGTCCGCGGCCTTGGCATCATGCGACTTCCGCACGTCCACGTGGCGCACCTGGCCCTTGTCGTCCGCCTGGTAGAGGGAGGTGGACCGCGCTTGCCTATGCCGCGGCAGGACCCGGACCTCGGAGTACCCATGATCGACCTGGACGGCCGTTTGGCGTCCGCACCGGAACGCGTCATGCTCGCGCTGGATTGCGTCCTTGGTCGCGTCGAGCAGGTCGCCGGAGCCTTTGCCGCATGATGGAGGCCGACCGTCTCCGTGTGGTTCTGGTGACCGGCCTGTCCGGTGGCGGCAAAGCGTCCGTGCTGCGTGCGCTGGAAGACATCGGCTATGAGGCGGTCGACAATCCCCCATTGAGGATGGTCGATGAGATGATCCGCCGCGGCGAGAAGCGCCTCGCGATAGGCATTGATGCGCGAACCCGGGGCTTCGACGCCGATCTGGTCATGAAGACCATGGAGCGGCTTCGTGTGAACCCCGCCGTCCGGCCCGAGCTGATCTTCGTCTGGGCCGATGAGGCGACCTTGTTGCGTCGCTATACCGAGACCCGCCGGCGTCACCCCCTGGCTCCGCAAGGGCGGGTGATCGACGGCATCACAACGGAACGGGCGATCACGAGCCGGCTGCGCGAAGACGCGGACCTGGTTATCGACACCTCCAACTTGCCACTGGCGGCGCTGCGTCGGTTGATCGAGCAACATTACGGCACCGAAGGCACCTCCGATAAAAGCCGCATGGTCGTCTCGCTGGTTTCCTTCGCCTATCCCAAGGGATTGCCACCTGAGGCGGATATGGTTTTCGATGCACGTTTTTTGCAGAATCCGCACTATGATCCCGTCTTGCGTCCCGGGACTGGACTCGACCGCGCGGTCGGCGATTATGTGGCGGGCGACCCGGATTTCGAAAATTTCTTCACCCGGCTAACTGGCATCGTCGAACTGGTCTTGCCGAGATTTGTGCAAGAGGGCAAGAAATACGCTACGATCACGATTGGTTGTACCGGTGGGCGCCACCGGTCGGTCTATCTGGTCGAAAGACTGGCATCCCATCTGGCAGCCCGCGTTGCCGCCGACCTCACTATCGGCGGACCCGGGGCCGACTGGCGATTGAATGTGACACATCGGGAACTCGTCCAGGAGGGACACGTGCTCGCCGATTGGACGGAACGCCCTGTCCCGCGCCTGGACGCTGACGACCAACATGAGGCCGCGCGGTCCTCATCCGTTCAGGCACAGGAGGCCTGAGATCACACCATGAGCATCCATAACGCCTATGGGCACAAAGACAGCGGGCTTCCAGGGTTGGAAGCCGGTAGGGACGTACCGTTCCGTCCATGATTGGCATGGTTCTGGTCACCCACGGACGCTTGGCGGATGAACTACGCTCCGCCATGGAACATGTGGTGGGGTCGCAGCGGAACGTTGATACGGTCTGCATCGGCCCGGATGACGATATGGAAAATCGGCGAGCCGAGATCGAGGCTTGTATCGGGCGGTGCGACACCGGCGACGGTGTCGTGCTGCTGACGGATATGTTCGGTGGAACGCCGTCCAATCTCGCCATCTCCATGATGGAACGAAAGGGCGTGGAGGTGATCGCGGGGGTGAACCTGCCGATGTTGGTCAAGCTGGCCAAGGTCCGGTCCAATCAACCATTGGCGGACGCTGTCAATTGCGCCGAGGAAGCCGGGCGAAAATATATCGCCGCTGCATCTCATGTGTTGCATGGCTGCCGAACGAACGGAAAGTCTGGCTGCGCCGACAGCCCGGCCGCCGAGCCGAAGGGGTGATGACAGCCGACACGCCGACATCGGACGGTGACGCGCCAGGCCCCGATCAGGCTGGCGGCTCCGTCCTGCGTCGGACTGTCGTCATCCCTAACAAACGCGGCCTTCACGCCCGCGCCGCCGCCAAGTTCGTCACCCTGGCCGAACGCTTCGGTGCATCCGTCGATGTGCAACGCGACGGACAGACCGTCTCCGCCCGATCCATCATGGGCTTAATGATGCTGGGTGCCGGCCGCGGCGCCTCGATCGAACTGCTCGCCGAAGGCTGGGACGCCAAGGAAGCGTTGGACGCGCTCTCGGGCCTGGTCGAGGCCGGATTCGATGAGCGGGACTGAACCACCGCCGCCCCAGCACAGACGTCTCGCTCGGCCGGCCTCCACTCCAGAACTCCGAACCGAACGCCGATTCGCCGGTATCGGCGTGTCCGCCGGCGTCGCCATCGGTCCCATCTTCGGCACCACCGAGCCCGAAGCCACCATCACCCGCCACAAGATCCAGGCCGCCGATATCGCCGCCGAAGGCGCCCGGTTGGACGCAGGCATCATCCAGTCGCGCAAGCAACTCAGCAAACTCCGCGCGCGACTCGGCGTGCTGCCCGAAGAAAGCCAGTCCGAAATCGCCCCCCTCATCGACGCCTACATCCGTATGCTCGGTCCCTCTCGCCTGGTGCGTGGCGTCCGCCGCCGGATTGAGGAAGCGTTGCAATCGGCCGAAAGCGCCGTGGTGTCCGAGGCGGACGCGATTGCCACGGCAATCATCGCCCAGGCTGTCCCCGGTCTGCCGGCCGAAGATGTGGCCGGTTTGCGCCGCCGAGCGGACGAAATCCGAGAGATTGCACGCCGGCTCGTCCGCAATCTGACCCGGGCGCCATTCCGCAGTTTTGCCGGATTGCCCGATGGCGCGATTCTGGTCGCCGAATTGCTGCGTCCAGCCGATGCCGCGCTGCTTGATCCGTCTCGTCTGGCTGGCGTGGCCACGGAAGAAGGTGGGGCCGATGGCCATACCGCCGTCATGCTGAGAGCCCTGGGGGTCCCCGCTGTTCTGGGCGCGGCCGGATTGGCGCACGCGATCCGCCCCGGCGACATCGCCGTGGTCGACGGCATAACCGGCGTCGTCACCCTCAACCCCGCTCCCCCGACAGTCGCTGCCGCACGGCGCGCGGTCACGGCATTTGCGCGAGAGCGCCAGCGTTACGCACGCCTGCGTCGGCTGCCGGCGGAAACCGAGGATGGCGAAGCGGTCGAATTGCAGGCCAATCTGGAATTGCCGCTCGAACTGCCCCTGATCGCGCAATCCGGTGCCGTCGGCATAGGTCTGCTCCGGACGGAATTTCTGTTCATGAACCGGGAAACCGTGCCCGATGAAGACACCCAGACAGACTCCTACCGCACGATCGTAGAGGCGATGAACGGCGACCCGGTCAGCATCCGCGTGCTCGACTGGGGTGGCGAAAAGGAAATCGAGGCGCTCACCAATGCCGGATTGGTGCCCGAGATCGCCGATGCCAACCCCGCGCTCGGCGTGCGTGGCATTCGTCTGCTGTTGCGCAAGCCGGAATTGTTGGAAACCCAGATGGCGGCGATCCTCCGCGCCGGAGCGTTCGGGCCGGTGCGGGTGATCCTACCGATGGTGACCAATGTCGCCGAAGTGCGCGCCTCGCGCGATATCCTCGAACGAGTCGCCCGACGGCTGCGCCGGCGTGGTGAACGCATTGCCGACAAGCTGCCGCCTTTGGGTATCATGATCGAAACCCCTGGTGCCGCCCTTTCGGCTGATGCGTTGGCATTGGAGGCGGATTTTTTTGCGATCGGCACCAATGACCTGACCGCTTACACGCTCGCCGTTGACCGCGCCGACAGCGACGTTGCCGCACTCTACAATCCGATCCATCCCGCCGTCCTGCGCCTGATCCAATTCGCGACTGAAGCCGCGTTGCGCATGCGTATGCCAGTCAGCGTCTGTGGCGAAATGGCCGCCAATCCCCGCCTGATCCCCCTGATGCTCGGCCTGGGCCTGCGGTCGTTCAGCATGAGCGCGTCGGCGATTCCGCGCGTGAAGCAAGCGGTCCGCATGGTTGAAATCGACGCCTGCGCGCGGTTCGCCCGCCGCGTGATGGAGCAGTCCGACCCGGCCAGAATTGCCCAACTGGTTGCCGAGTTCGGGCAGCCGGCCACGACGCCGCGCGCCGACTGATCGCGCCATCGCATTGCTGAGCGTACGACGGTTCGGCGGAAAGCAAAATTTTCTGAAATACCGATAGTAAAAATACGCAATACCAGATGCAGTTTTTATGAATGTTTTTCACGAGAAAAATATTTTTTCTAATTGGTAAAAGGGTCGCCCTGAAAACCCATATAGATTTGGCACAATAGCGACCTTCTACATTCACGTTGATCGATATCCAGTTCGGGTGTCGGTGGATTGGCATACGGGGATGGAAACCCGGCCCAGGCCAGGTGGCCAGGCCGAGGCGCCGCGGTGACGGGAGGGTCGGACGAGGAATCATCCTTTGTCCGTCTGGGAGAACACACATGGTGAAAATGAATGGCGACTGGATCAGGCCGCGGGCGGTGGGCGCCGTTTTCGGCGCCGTTGCCATGGCCATCGTGGGATTCTGGGGACTCGGGTGGACCACGGCCGGCACGGCGGAACAGCGCGCCCGGGTGCAATCCGAGGCAGCCGTTGTCAATGCAATGGTACCCTATTGTGTCGCGAGTGCGCGCCGCGACTCGGATGGCGCCAAGCTGACCAAGTTGGGGGCCGAGACATCCTCCTGGACCCGCGCGCAGCTCGTGCGTGACGCCGGTTGGGCGACAATGGCCGGATCGAGCGTGCCCGATCACCTGATCGCCGAGGCATGCTCCGAGAAGTTGAAAGTCGCCAAGGCCGGATAACGCGCCGCGGGGGCGAGGTTCGGTCGTTAAGCATTCTCGGCTAGTCGGCTGCTCATGGTCGCGGACGCGCGAGATGGCACGGCCTGGGACGCGGCGATCGACCGCCCAGTGCCTGAAACGTCCCGAATTCCCCGAAAATATTTTTTGGCCCGATCGGCTCGTCATGTGTGCCGTGGGTCAGCCGATCTCCCAAGTCCGCCTCCGGCACGACACCAACCGGCTCAACCATTGACCGATAGCCAGCGCGGCCGTCATGCCCGGCGAAGGCCCGGTATCCACGCCTTTGGTGCCGGGCCTCCCCTGCCAAGCCGGCAAGGCGCGGTCGGCGGAGCCAATGGTTCCGCCATTTGGCATGAGTGATCCGAAGGTATGATCGCGCCAGGCCGTCACTCCAACTGTGTGCCGAGTGCCTTGACGACCGGCCCCCATTTCTCGCGCTCGGCCTTGACGAGGGTTGCGAGTTGCGCGGGCGTGGCGCCCGGCGTCGGTTGCAATCCCACGTCGTGCAGGCGCGCCACAACGGCCCGGTCGGATAGGGCGGCGGTCAGTGCCTCATGCAACCGGCTGACGATTCTATCCGGTGTTCTGGCCGGGGCAAAAAACGCGAACCAATTGTAGCATTCAAAACCCTTCAGCCCCTGTTCGTCGAGCGTCGGAACGTCGGGCAGAGCAGGATCGCGGGTCAATGGCCCCGCTCCAACCGCACGGATCGTGCCGGCGGCGATCTGCGGCAAGGCGGTCGACGGCGTTGGGAAGCTCATGGATATTTGGCCAGCGGACAGATCGTTCATGACCGGACCCGCACCGCGATAGGGCACATGCGTGATGTCCAACCCGCCCGCCATGGTCTTCAGCCGTTCGGTGCACAGATGCGGCATGGAACCGATGCCGGGAGATCCGTACGTATATTTGCCCGGATTGCCGTTGACGGTCGCGACCAGGCTTTTCAGGTCCGTTGCCGGCACCGAGACATGCACCGTCAGGATGAACGAAGAGGCGATTGCCTGCCCGATCGGTGCGAAGTCCTTGACGGAATCATACGGTATGTTCTTGTAAAGCCAGGGATTAACACCAAACGATGAAACCTCTCCCAGCAGCAGCGTGTAACCATCGGGCGCCGCCTTCGAAACCAGGTCGGTTCCGATTACCGCACCCGCGCCTGGACGGTTGTCGATAACGATCTGCTGGCCGAGGAGCTCGGTCATTTTCGGGGCGATGATACGGGCGGTAATGTCGAGCCCGCCGCCAACCGCGAAAGGGATGACCAGCCTGATCGGTTTGATCGGATAGGCGTCCTGCGCTTGGGCCAAGCCCGTCACTGCCACGCAGCACGCCATGGCCGCCGCCAGACGAAATTTCATCTTCATCTCCTCCCGGGTGCTGTCCAGTCTTCGCGGACCCAGGGCATTTTGCGATGAGGCGCCAGCGTGTGCAACGCATGTTCCTGGATGATTGCCCGGCTCCGTCATTCGGAGTGCCCCGCGGGCAATCCCGCATGACCTGCGGGTGTCCACGGTTCCGCTGGATTCATCACAACACGATCTATCGCCACAGGGAACGTCGACGTCGGATGGAGCCATCCCGTGAGGGACGGTCCTCCTCCGAGTGTCGGTCGTCCTGATGCTCAGGCAGCCAATTTGTGCGCGCCCTTCGTGATCGCTTCGAGCGCCTTGTTCACCTGCGCCAAGGTCGTGGCGTCCTGTCGGAATGCGACGCCTACCGCGCCATCCTCGGACCTTGCGACCCGGCCGGTGACCGTTCCGCCGATCGGAAAGTCGATCTGCACGGCCGTGCCGGATGGGATCTGGGTGGCGCATACTAACGAGACGCCCCCCCGTGAAATATCCCTGATCGGAACTTGCTTGTCGGATTGGCCGGAGATGCGCAAAGCCACGATGGTACCGCCTCCGGGGATGCGCTCATAGGCCCGCCGCTCGTCGGTGTCGTCGCTCGTCATCGCGGTCAGGAAGTCGTTGACTTCGGTCCGCAACGTTCCCGAGCTCTGGCCGACGCCACCCGCCGCGGTCAGCACCATTTGGCTGATCGCGTCGGTCCGTTCCGCAATGCTCAACACCAGTTCCATCGACTCCGCCGCGGCGGCCGTGGCCTGTGTGACACTCTGCACACTGCTGCTGATCTCCTGGGTCGCGGCTGCCTGTTGCTCCACCGCCGCCGCGATCGCGCTGGCGACCGACTCCACTTGGCCGATCGCGACGCTGACCTCATGCACCGCGGCCACCGCCTCGCCGGTCGCGCCACGAATGGCGACGATCTGGGCGCCGATCTGTTCTGTCGCGCGCGCGGTCTGGGCAGCCAGGCTTTTGACCTCGCCCGCGACCACGGCGAAGCCTTTACCCGCATCGCCCGCTCGCGCCGCCTCTATGGTCGCATTCAGCGCCAGCAGGTTGGTTTGCGCGGCGATATCGGTGATCAGACGTACGACATCGCCGATCCGGTCCGCTGCCTCGGCCATGCCCGCAACCTTCGCGTCGGTGGCGGAGGCACGGTCGACGGCCTGGGTCACCGCCACGGTTACATGCGCGACCTGTTGGCTGATCTCGTTGATGCTCGCTGCCATCTCTTCGGCTGCCACGGCGACGGAATTCAGATTGCGAGACGATGTATTCGCGCCCGCGACAGCGCTGGAGGTGGCGCTGGTGGTTTGTCTGGCCGCCTCGGACATTTCGGTTGCGGCCGCGCCCAGGACGCCGCCCGCCTTGACCATGTTGGCCATGACGCCGGAGATCGACGTGCCGAAATCCTGCGTGTGGCGGTCCATCGCCGCTTGCCGACGGGCCCGGGCTGCCTGCTCCACCGCCTTTTCCGTGGTCATGCGACGGGTCTCGATAGCGTTCTGCTTGAAGACCCGCACGGCTTCCACCATCGTGCCGATCTCATCACGGCGGGTATCTTCTGGCACCGACACTTCCAGATCGCCTCTGGACAGCGCCTCCATCACATGCGTGACCGCCAGGA
>CAMBXJ010000001.1 GCA_945871455.1 Asaia bogorensis | reverse complement strand
GTGGCCGCCGCGTAGCCGGGCTGGTACCGAAACAAGGTGCGGTCGTCCATCCGGGGTGGCCGCACGATCCGATTGGGGTTCAGCATTCCGGTTGGGTCGAACGCGTCCTTTACCGTCTCGAACGCACGAACGATCCGTGATCCAAACATTTTGTCGTGGAACTCGCTCCGCACCAGCCCGTCGCCGTGTTCCCCGCTGTGAGAGCCCTTGTATTCGCGCACGAGGTCGAAACATTCCTCCGCGACCGCGCGCATGATGGCTACGTCGGCGGGGTCCTTCATGCTAAGGACAGGGCGCACATGCAGACACCCCACGGAGGCATGGGCGTACCAGGTGCCCTTTGTGCCGTGTCGCTCGAACACATCGTTCAGTCGTTCCGTGTAATCGGCCAGGTCTTCCAGGTCGACGGCGCAGTCTTCAATGAAGGACACCGGTTTGCCGTCGCCTTTCATCGACATCATGATGTTCAGGCCGGCTTCCCGCACCGCGGCGATATCCGCCTGGAAGCCGGGATCGATGGCCCGCACGACATCGGGATGACCCAGGTCGGCCATCAGGGCTTCCAACTCGCGCAGCTTCGCGTGCAGCGGCGCGTCGTCGTGGCCGTGGAATTCCACGATCAGCAGGGAGTCGGGTTCGCCGATCAGCATGTTGTCGATCGTGGCGCGATAGATCGGGATGCCGCGGCCCAGGTCGATCATGGTACGATCGACCAGTTCTACTGCTTCCGGGTCCAGCTTCACGATGTGGCGGGATGCTTCCATTGCCTTGCGGAAGGTGGGGAACTGGCAAATGCCCAGCACCTTGCGGGGCTTGATCGGCTGCAACGTCAGCTCGATGGCGGCGGAGAACGCCAAAGTCCCCTCCGACCCCACCAGCAGGCGCGCCAGGTTCGCCCGTCCGGCTTCCCGCGCGGCCGGGGTCAGGCTGTCGATATTGTAACCGCCCACCCGACGCAGTTGCTTGGGGAAGCGGTCGGCGATTTCCTCCGCTTCGGCGGCACCCAGGGCTCGCAGGCGCTGGATCAGATCGGCGACATGCGCGGGCACGCCATGGCCGAGATTATCCGGCACCGGGCCGAACCGATGGCGCGTGCCATCGGCCAGGATGGCGTCGATCGCGGTCACGTTGTCGGCCATCAATCCGTAGCGGATTGATTTCGACCCACAGGAGTTGTTGCCCGCCATGCCACCGATCGTGCATCGCGCATGGGTGGACGGATCGACCGGGAAAAACAGCTTGTGGGCCCGCACGGCGTTGTTCAGATGCCCCAGGACCAGGCCGGGCTCCACCAGCGCGGTGCGGGCGTCCGCGTCGACGTGCAACACGCGTCGCAGGTGCTTGGAGCAATCGATCACCAGCGCCCGGTTGACGGTTTGCCCACATTGGCTGGTGCCTCCGCCGCGCGGCAGGATCGGCACACCCTGTTCTCTCGCGATCGCCATGGCGGCCACCACGTCGTCCATGGTTTCGGGCACGATGACGCCGAGTGGTTCGACCTGGTAGATGGAGGCGTCGGTGGCGTAGCGACCGCGACTGGCGCGATCGAACAGCACTTCCCCCTGAATCTCTCGGGCGAGCCGCAGGGCCAGGGCGGAATCACCTGGGTTGGCGGTAACGGCGTGGGAAGCGCTCATGCTGGCTCTACATTGTCTGGGCCGGCCAAGTGTGGCGCGGGACGCGCGGGCGCGCCAGATGGCGAGGTCGTCAGAGCGGATGTTTCACCATGGTGCATCCCCGTCGGGTGACGGGACGAATGCCTAACCCGCGGGCTTCCGCCGCCGTTGAGGGCAGATGCATGCGGATGCGGCGTACGAACGGGCGCGGCATACCAAAAAGACGGAAATCGTCTCGCACGCGGTTGACCCACGGCGGGGAGTGGCGCAAGAAAATTCACGTCTTCGCCGGCCCCAGGTGCCGGCCCCAGGGAACGCCTCGTATATGGAACCGCTACTGCGCTTTAGTCACGCCATTGATGTGATGAACGAAAAGATCGGCCGCCTCTGCGATTGGCTGGTGTTATGGGCCTGCATCGTCAGTGCCGCCAATGCCATGATCCGCTATGCCTACGACATCAGCTCCAACTCATGGCTGGAGCTGCAATGGTACATGTTCGCCGTCATCGTCATGTTGGGGGCTTCGTACACGCTGAAGAAGAACGAGCATGTGCGGGTGGACATCTGTTACATGCTGATGTCGCCGCGCCAGCAGCTTTGGGTGGACGTTCTGGGGATCATCTTCTTCATGCTGCCGGCCTGCGTTCTCATCGGCTGGCTGAGCTGGCCCTTCTTTATACAGTCGGTCGAAATATTCGAACACTCCTCCAACGCCGGCGGCCTGATCCGCTGGCCCATCAAATTCGTCCTTCCGCTCGGCTTTTTTCTGCTGACACTCCAAGGCCTGTCGGAACTCATCAAACGGGTTGCCTCGCTGAACGGCTACTCCATCCCCGATCTTGAGGCACATTACGAGAGGCCCGTGCAATGATCCCGTTGGAGTGGATGCCGCCGCTGATGTTCGCCGGCCTGGTCGTGTTCATGCTGGTCGGCTTCCCTGTCAGTTTCTCCCTGGCGGCCGTCGGCCTGTTCTTCGGCTTCATCTCGATCGAGCATGGGTTCTTCACGTTCGATTTTCTGCAGGCGATCCCAGGACGGATCTTCGGGTCCATCCTGTCGAACGACCTGTTGCTGGCGATTCCGTTTTTCACGTTCATGGGCGCCATCCTGGAGAAATGCGGTCTCGCGGAGGATATGCTCGACTCCATGGGCCAGCTTTTCGGCCCGGTGCGCGGCGGTCTTGGCTACTCCGTCATCATCGTGGGCTTCATCCTTGGCGCGATCACCGGCACCGTGGCGGCCCAGGTCATTGCCATGGCGTTGATCACGATGCCGGTCATGATGCGCTATAAATACGATATGAAATACGCGACCGGCGTGCTCGCCGCGTCGGGGACCATCACCCAGCTTGTCCCGCCATCCCTTGTGCTCGTCGTTCTGGCCGATCAGCTCGGCCGGTCGGTTGGTGACATGTATCTTGGCGCCTGGGGGCCTTCGCTGATCCAGATCGTCCTGTTCGCCGCCTACACGTTCTACCTTTCGATCGTCCGTCCCGAAGCTGTGCCGCCGGTGCCGCGGACGTTGCACGGCCGAGCTCTGATCATCAAATGCATGTGGGGGATTATTCCCGCGGCCGTTCTGATTTTCCTTGTGCTTGGCACGATCATGATGGGTCTCGCGACACCGACGGAGGCGGGCGCCATGGGCGCGATCGGTGCCATCGTGCTTGCCGTGGTGCGCAACTCGCCTCTTACGCCAGCCGACAAATCGGTGTTCGGGATCGGGGTGATCGCGAGCCTGATCGGGACGGCCATCGGTGTCATCGCCTTCAAGTCGGTCGCCTTCAAGGCCGCCTTCACCGTCGTATTCCTGGCGATCATCTATCTGTGCTGGTGCGCGTGGCAGGATCGGGAACAGCGCGGCCTGATCAAGCAGGCATTCGAATCGACGATGCGAATCACCTCCATGGTGGCTTTCATCGTTGTTGGCGCCACCTGTTTTTCAATCACCTTCGCGGGCGTCGATGGAAATCTTTGGGTGGAGCACCTGTTGACAGGGCTGCCCGGCGGCGTTTGGGGGTTTCTTGTCGTCGTCAATCTGTTTGTATTTTTCCTGGCGTTCTTTCTGGATTTCTTCGAGATCGCCTTCATCATCGTGCCGATGCTGGCTCCGGTGGCGCAGAAGCTGCTGGCCCCGGTGGTGGGCGCGGACGCGGCGCTGATCTGGTTCGGGATCATGCTGTGCGTGAACATGCAGACGTCGTTCATGCACCCGCCCTTTGGCTTCGCCCTGTTCTATCTGCGCAGCGTAACGCCGAAAGAGATTCCAAGCTCCACCATCTACTGGGGCTCCATCCCCTGGGTGTTCCTGCAGTTGATCATGGTCGGGCTGGTGATTGCCTTCCCCATTCTCGTCACCGGGTTTCTGGATGCGCCTTCTACCGTCGATCCGAACACCATCAAGATCGAAATCCAATCGCCAGATCAGCCGGAGGATCCACCGCCCGTACTGATGCCCGGGCAGAAACCGAACTGACCTTCTATTCAGTCGTCAAAGAAAAGGCCCCGCCAGTCGCCTGGCGGGGCCTTTCCTTTGTCTGATCCGGTCAGTCGCGTTCAGCGACCCTTCGCGGACATCGAGAAATTGAAGCTGTCGAAGTTGTACTCCGCCACGCGGAACCACAGGTTCTGGTCGGCGCGGAACGGGGCGAGGCTGTCGAGAAGCTTTTTGAAGCCGGGATTCTTCGCCGCGACCTCATCGTAGTATTTCCAGCAGGCGTCGAAGCAGGGCTCCAGCACCGCCCGCGGGAACGCCTTCAGGACCGTTCCGCTAGCAACCAGCCGCTTCAACGCAGCGGGGTTTCCGGCATCGTAGCGGGCCACCATCCACTGCGACACGGCGCCCGATGCTGCTTCGACCATCTTCTTGTATGGCGGTGGCAACGCTTCCCACGCCTTCGTGCCGATGTAGAGGGAACCCCACGACGCGCCTTCCCACCAGCCCGGGTAGTAGTAGTATTTGGCGACCTTTTGAAAACCGAGCTTCTCGTCGTCGTAGGGGCCGACCCATTCGGTGGCGTC
The DNA here is from genome assembly GCA_945871455.1 of Asaia bogorensis. Classification (GTDB taxonomy): domain Bacteria; phylum Pseudomonadota; class Alphaproteobacteria; order Acetobacterales; family Acetobacteraceae; genus Rhodopila. The sequence goes on along the minus strand of CAMBXJ010000001.1, from coordinate 27,072 downwards.
GATGGTGCCTTTTTCGAGCGCCGGATAGATATCGCCGCCGGCAATCTGCTGCGGGACGACGCCCAGGTTCGACAGGATCTGCCCGGCGAACCCACCCACTCGGAACTTCAGGCCCTTCAGGTCTTCGAGCGTGTTGATCTCCTTACGGAACCAACCGCCCATCTGGGCCCCGGTGCCGCCAAAGGAGAAGCTCTTGATGCCGTATGGCTTATAGAACTCCTGGATCAGGTCGTGGCCGCCGCCGATGAGCCACGCCATGTACTGGCGCTGGTTCATGCTGAACGGAAGCCCGGTCTCGAACACGAAGGACGGGTCCTTGCCAAAATAGTAGTAGGCGGCGGTCTGCCCGGCTTCCACCGTGCCGTTCTGTACCGCATCAGCAACCTGCAACGCGGGAACGATTTCACCGGCGGCGAAGGTGCGGATCTGGAACTTGTTGTCCGACATCTCGCCAATCAGCTTGGCGAACATTTCCGCCCCGCCCCAAAGCAGGTCGAGTGACTTCGGAAAACTTGAGGTCAGGCGCCATTTCACTTCCGGCATCGACTGGGCGATGGCGGGCGTCGCCAGAGCGGCGGCGGCGACCGCGCCCATACCGGCACTCGAAACGAATTTACGACGATCCATGACTGCTTCGTGCCTCCCAAAGTGATCCCTGGCGCATTCACGCTGCCGCGCGGATCCGCCCCCAGCCTCCCGCGGAACGACTCTAAGTCCGGTCGATCGACCGTCGAGGCCCCCCGGATCCCGCGATCCCTGTCTGTATCGAGGTCGATGCGCATGTCTGCACACCACCCCCGTCCCGTTCAAGGCATCCAATACCGGGTTACATGACTGTCAGGGCGGGAGCAAGCGTCGTGCGGGTGCGTCTGTCTTGGAACCTCCCGTGTAGACTGCTGCCTCGGTCCATTCTCCTGGCCAGGTGGCGGCATTGGCTCCAAACCGATGTCCGCTGGTTATTTTCCGATGCAGAACTGGGAAAACAGCGTGTCGAGGATATCCTCCACCCCCACATGCCCGGTGATTCGACTGATCGCACGCAGGGCGAGGCGAAGGTCCTCGCCGCGAAGTTCGGGAAGGTCCACGGCTTGCGCGGTCTGGATATGGCGCAGGGCCGTTTCCAGCGCGGCGCGATGGCGTTGCCGGGTCAGTGGGGGCGGGCCGGCGGTCTCGGTCATGGCCCGGGCACGCTCCGACAGGACATGGCGCAGTTCGTCCATTCCCTGCCCGGTCAACGCACTGACCGGCAGCGCGTCGGCGGGACCCAGGCCGCCGAGGTCGCTCTTGTTGGCGACCAGCAGATTGGTTCCGCCCGGCGGGATATGCGGTCCGGGTGATCCTGCCTGGACGACGTGAACAACCAGGTCGGCGTCGCGCGTGCGGACTTGTCCACGGCGCACACCCTCGGCTTCGATGGCATCCTGGGCATCGCGCAAGCCCGCGGTGTCCACCATGGTGACCGGCACCCCACCCAGCACGACCCTGGCTTCCAGGACGTCACGCGTCGTGCCTGGGATCGGCGAGACGATCGCGACATCGCGATCGGCCAGGGCGTTCATCAAGGACGACTTGCCCACATTGGGTGGACCCGAGATGGCGAAAAACAGGCCGTCCCGCAACTTTTCGCCCCGTCGATCGTCGCTCAAATGCGCCTGGATGGCCTTGGCCAGAACCGCCATCGTCGCGAGCAGGGCCGCTTCGACATCGGGGGGCAGATCCTCATCGGGGAAATCGATCAGCGCTTCCTGTTGCGCCAGGACCGTCCGCAATTGATCCGACCAATCCCGGTACAGACCCCCCAGTGCTCCGTTCAGTTGCCGTAAGGCCTGCCGCCGTTGAGCTTCGGTCTCCGCCGACACCAGGTCGTGCACGGCCTCTGCCTGCACCAGATCGAGCTTGCCGTTCAGGAATGCGCGCCGCGTGAACTCCCCCGGGTCGGCCGGCCGGATGCCGAGGGCAACCAAGGCTTCGGCCACGGCCTCGGTCACCGCACGGCCGCCGTGGAGATGCAGTTCTACCGAGTCCTCGCCCGTATAGGTGCCAGGACCGGGAAGCCAAAGCACCACGGCCCGATCCAGAAGGTTTCCATCGCAGTCCCGCAACCCGCGCAGGGTCGCCATCCGGGGTGCGGGCAGTGCGCCGCCGCATAGCGCCGCGAGCACGGCGCCACTATCGGGGCCGCTGACCCGCATGATCGCGATGGCGGCCAATCCCGCGCCGGTCGCAAGCGCAAAGATTGTCACGCCACCCCCGAGGATCACGGCCTTGTTGGCGCAGGCTGACAACCCCGGTCAGCGGGTCAGTTGCACCGGTTTCAGGCCATCCACCACGGTCAGCGTGCCGCCCGTGGTCGCGCGGATTTCGTCCACGGTCAGGCCGGGGGCGATTTCCCGCAACAGGAACCCGTCACCGGTCGGCTCGAACAGGCCGTAATTGGTGGAGACCAGTTTCACCACGCCGCGCGCCGTCACTGGCAGGTCGCAGGCGGTGACCAGCCGAGGACCACCCGCGCGGGTCACGTGCTCCAGGATGATGAACACCCGCTTGGCGCAGGCGGCCAGGTCCATCGCCCCGCCAATGCCGCCGCCCTTCTGGCCCTTGAGCTTCCAGTTGGCGAAGTCGCCGGTCATCGAAACCTGGTACGCGCCCATGACGGTCACATCGATGTGACCGCCACGGATGATGGCGAAACTGTCCGCATGGTGCACGACCGAGGCGCCCGGCTTCAACGTCACGTTCTGGCCGCCGGCGTTGACCAGAAGCAGGTCTTCCTCCTCCGGGCTCGCGACGCCGCCATAGCCGATGACGCCGTTTTCGGAATGATAGGTGAAATCCCGGTCCCCGGTGTCGGTGTTGGAGCACATGGTCGGGATGCCGACGCCCAGGTTGACGATCCAGCCGTCCTGGAATTCCAACGCCATCCGGTCCGCCATCTGCTGGCGGGTCAGGCCCTTGGTCTCGCTCATCGCCGGCGCTCCTGCCGCTTGGTGGGCCATAGTCCATCGGGTTCCGCCGGCACCTGGATCAGGCGGTGCACGAAGATGCCGGGGGTGTGCACGTCATCGGGGTCGATACCGCCCGCGGGCAGGATGGGTTCGTCTACCTCCACGATCGTGCAGGTCGCGGCGGTGGCCATCACTGGGCAGAAGTTCCGTTGGGCGCGGTGGAAGCGCAGGTTGCCGAAGCTGTCCGCCGTGCGCGCGCGGATGAACGCGTAATCGAGCTTCAGCGCGTATTCCAACAGGTATTCGCGGCCGTTGATGAAGCGGGTTTCGCGCCCTTCCGCGAGTTCGGTGCCGACCGCGGTGGGGGTGTAGAAGGCGGGCACGCCGGCGCCGGCCGAGCGCATGCGTTCGGCGAGGGTGCCTTGGGGGACGAGTTCGGCTTCGACTTCACCGGACTCATAGTATTTGGTGAAGGGCAGGACGTCGGTCGGGCGGGTGGCGGCGGTGAAGGCGCAGATGACTTTGGCCACCTGCCCGTTCTCGACCAGCATGCCCATGTCCGGCATACGTGGCTGCTGGGCGCCGCCGGTGGTGTTGCCGACGAGGGTCAGGCGTTTGGCGCCCTGTTCCATCAGCGCCTTGATCAGATTGAACGGCACCCCGGGCATGGCGAAACCGCCGAAGCCGATCGTGCTGCCATCCGGAATGTCGGCCACAGCCTCCTGAAAACTGCCGAATTGCTTGCTTTTCTGGCCCATCGCCTCCCCGCCCGTCTTCATGCTGGCGGGATCAACGAACAGGTCGCCTTGTGTGTCAAGGCTGCTCCCCTGGGCCGCTCACCACGGCAGCAGAATGTCCATCAACTGCTGGCCCCACCGTGCCTGCTGCACCTCGGTCAACTGACCCCGCCCACCATAGGCGATCCGCGCCTCCGCCATCCGGTCATGCTTCACCGTGTTGTTGGACGCGATATCCTGAGGCCGGATCACGCCCGTCACTTGCAGTTCCCGCAGTTCGTGGTTGACCCGGAATTCCTGCCGAGCGGCCACGACGAGATTGCCGTTGGGCAGGACCTGGGTGACGACACCGGCCAGCTTCAGGGTCACAGCCTCGTTCCGCTGGATCTGACCATTGCCTGTATTGTTGTTCGTGCTGCTCACCGACAGCAGTTTGGCGGGATCGGTGATCGTCTTGGGCAACAGCGTCTCCATCCCGAAGAACTGCGGCATGCCGCCGGTTTCGGAACTGCTGCGTGTCGCGGCTGTTACGTTCTTCAGATTGGCGTTATCGTTCATGTCCACCAGGACGGTGACGATATCGCCCACCTGGGCCGCGCGCTGATCCTTGAAGAAGGCGCGGGACCCTGACCGCCACAGCGAATTTGCCTCGTTCGGCGTGGCCTCGCGCGCCGGCATCGGCATGGAAACCGGGCGCCAGGCCGGGTCCTTGGTCGGGTCCGCCGTTTGCGACATCGTCGGCGGTCGTCCGACCTCGGACAAACGGGTCAGGGACCCACAGCCGTTCAACATCAACGACAGCACCGCAATACCCGTGGAGATCGACGCGAGGTTATTCATCGCGGCGCCACCTGGCCAAAGCGTGCGACATTCTGAACCGGAACCGTGTCAGGCGCGACGCGGACCTCGCCGGGTCCGATCACCTCGGCTTCCAGCACGGCGCGGGAGTTGTTGTTGCGGATCCTGATACGTTCGCCCCGGGCACCGGATTCCAGGGCGACACCCTGCCCAGATAGCGACAGTCCGCGCGTTTCGAGTTGCATGCGCACCAGAGAATCACGCTGCACGATGGCTGGCCGGATCAGGTCCGCTGCCGGCAGCGGTTGTCCCGCCTGGATCTGGCGTTTCAACTGCATCCCAACCGCCTCACGCAATGTCCGCGCGACTTCGGTGCGCACCAGCGTGGTGCTGACCCTGGCGAGATGGACGTCTTCCGGTCGCAGGACCGTTCCGGCGTTCAGGCGAATCGTGGGAACCGGCAGTTCGACCGTCTCATCCACCTGGCCGGCGATCCGGGTCGTGATCGTTTCCATACCCTCGCCGGTCACGGACAGGATCGCGGTGAAGCGGCCTGTGCTGCTGTTGTAGTCCAACTGCGCGACCAGCGGTTGTGGCGAGGCATGCAACGGGACGATCGGCGGTGTGAAACCGGTCATCTCGATCAGGCAGTCCCGTGCCGCTCCGTTGGCGATCAGGGCGGCGCGGACGGCATCGAGAGCGTCTTCTCGCTTCATCGGGCGACCCGGCCATTCCACCATGACTCTGTCGCCGGTGGAGGCCGGGCGCCAATCGACGCTGAACTGACGGGCGATGGCACCGAGTTGGGCGGATTCGACGATGTAGCGTCCGCCGGGGCCGGGGCCGGGGCCCAGCAGGCGGTCGGCATGCTGGCCGGCACCGTCGAACAGGTCGCGCAGAAAGACGTTCGGGCCGGTCAGGGTGGCGACCGGGCGTAACGTGGCAGCGGCGGCGGGCAAGATGGGGGCGGGCAAGATGTGGGCTGGCAGGGCGGCGCACATCAGGGCGATCAGGGAAAAGCGTCGCATCGACGTTATCGCAGATTGGTCAGGGTGGACAGCATGTCGTCACTGGTCGTGATGACCCGGCTGTTCATCTCGTAGGCGCGTTGGGCGGAGATCAGATTGGTGATCTCGCTGACGACATTGACGTTGGAGGTTTCGATGAACCCTTGCATCACCGATCCGAACCCGGCAGAGGCGGGGTTGCCGGCCACCGGCGCGCCCGAGGCGGCGGTTTGAGTCAACAGATTGTCGCCCTGCGCCTCCAGGCCGCCTTCATTGGGAAAGACGGCCAACTGGAACTGCCCAATGGTCACCGGCGCGGTCTGGCCGCTGAGTGTCACCTGCACCTGGCCGGAGGTATTGACCGTGACACCCGTCGCACCAGGCGGGATCTGCAAGCCCGGCTGCACGGTGTAGCCATCGGCGGTCACGATCGTGCCGTCCGGAGACAACCCGAACGTCCCATCCCGCGTGAACGCGGTGTCGCCGCTCGGCAAGGTCACCTGGAAATAGCCATTGCCCTGAATGGCCATATCGAGGGTGTTTGATGTCTGCTGCAGGTTGCCCTGCTCGTTGATCCGGTAGATCGCCGCGGTCTTCACGCCCAGGCCGACCTGTGCCCCCGCCGGCACCACGCTGCCGGTATCGGAACTGTTCGATCCGACGCGGCGCAGGTTCTGATAGATCAGATCCTGGAATTCCGCCCGCCGGCGCTTGTAGCCGGTGGTGGTCATGTTCGCCAGGTTGTTGGAAATGACTTCGACGTTGGTCTGCTGGGCCTGCATCCCGGTGCCGGCGATATCGAGCGAGCGCATCGGTGTCCTCTCTTTAAAACGATCTGGTTCAGCGGTTGTTCGGGCTGAGAATCTTGTCGATCGCGCTCTTCTGCCGATCCGCCTCGGCCTGGATGAATTGAGTAACGAACTCGAACTGGCGGTGTTCGTTCATCATCCGCGTCAATTCGAGAACCGGTTGCACGTTGGATCCTTCGACCATCCCCTGCACCACCCCGGGCGCGATGACCGGGGACGTCGGGGATCTGGACTCGAACAGGGTGCCGCCCTCGGCCTTGAGCTGCATCGGGTCGTCCGGTTTCACGACCCCGATCTTGCCAATCTGGCCGTTGATGCCGGAAATCGTGCCGTCGCCCGCGATGCTGACATTGATGTCGTTCGGTGCGAGTTGGATCGGCCGGCCGGCACTGTCCAGCACCGGATTGCCCGAGGCATCGGTCAGTCGCCCGTCTACTGTCGGTGTGAACCGTCCGTCGCGGGTCAACCGCGGCCCGCGCTTGGTATCCACCGTGAAATAGCCATCCCCGGTCAATGCCAGGTCGAACGGATTTCCCGTGCTGGTCAGACTGCCAGGCTGGGTTTCCCGCCATGTGGCACGATCCTGGGTATAAGCGACAACGCGGCCGCCAGGCGGCACGTCCGCATTGGTCTGCCTGCTGAGCCAGTCGCTAAAATGCAGACGAACCGTCCGGAACCCTGGCGTGTTGGCGTTGGCCAGGTTCCCGGCGGTCACCTCAATGGCCCGTTGCTGCGCGATAAGGCGAGAGGCGGCGATAGAGCTTGGAAGATCCATGGTCATCGGGTCCGGTCGGTTGCACTTCGACCTGAACACCGCAACCTGCGTGCCAGTTGGTCGTTGCCTTTAAACCGCGGCTCTAAGCGGCCTCGGACCTGGAATCGCCGCCCGCGATGGGGATCGCACCCACCCCAGGCGCCCCGGCATAATTTGCCCGGTATGCAGATTCATCCCGCACCAACAACCCTTCGTTAACACACGTCTGTCACGTTCACCCCCATGAGCTCGGCACCGCCCGCCACCGAAACCCCCGCCGCTGACGGGGATGCCACTCCGGAAAAGAAATCCGGCAAGGGCAAGTTGCTGATTCTGGTTGGCGGCGTGGTACTGCTGCTGGGGATCGGCGCCGGCCTGTGGTTCACCGGCATCCTGCCCGGGATGCTGGGCATGAAGAAGGAGGACCCGCAGAAAGACGCCGTGGTGAAGCCGGTCCCACCCAGCTACCTCGACCTGCCCGAACTGGTCGCCAATCTGAACGGCAATCCGCAGCGGCCCAGCTACATCAAGATCGTCGCACGCCTTGAAATTCCCAAACCCGATGACGTCGACAAGGTGCGCGCGGTGATGCCGCGACTGCAGGATATGATGCAAACCTATATGCGCGAAATGCGCCCAGAAGAGCTGCGAGGGTCCGCCGGCACCTATCGTCTGCGGGAGGAATTGATCGCCCGCGCCAACACCGCCGCCGCGCCTGCCAAGGTCAGCGACGTCCTCTTCACTCAGATGTTGATTCAATGAGCGGCTCCGAGGAGCAATCCGAGGAAGACCTCGCGGCCGCCTGGGGGGCGGAAACCGAACCGGGCGAGAACGGCGAAACGCCCGCGCTTCCCGCCCGTGTGCTCAACCAGGCCGAAATCGACAGTCTGCTCGGTTTCGACGACGGCCCCGCCGGCGGTGAAGCCCGCACCGGGATGCAGAAGATCATCAGCTCCGGCCTCGTGTCATACGAGCGTCTGCCGATGCTGGAGATCGTCTTCGATCGGCTGGTGCGCATCATGTCCACCAGTTTGCGGAACTTCACCTCGGACAACGTCGAAGTCGGGATCGACAACATCCTCAGCCTACGGTTCGGCGACTATCTGAATTCGATCCCGCTGCCGGCGATGCTCGCCGTGTTCAAGGCGGAGGAGTGGGACAATTACGGACTGATGGTGGTCGACAGCGCGATGATCTACTCGATCGTCGACGTGCTGCTGGGCGGTCGGCGCGGCACCGCGGCGATGCGGATCGAGGGCCGACCCTACACGACCATCGAACGCACCCTGGTGGAGCGCCTGATCCAGGTGGTGCTGACCGATCTGTCCGCGAGCTTCGATCCGCTGTGCCCGGTGACGTTCCGGTTCGAACGACTGGAAGTGAACCCCCGCTTTGCCACCATCAGCCGGTTATCCAATGCCGCGGTGCTGGCTCGTCTGCGGATAGACATGGAAGACCGCGGCGGCAAGCTGGAACTGCTGCTGCCCTATGCAACCTTGGAACCGGTGCGCGAATTGCTGTTGCAGCAGTTCATGGGCGAGAAGTTCGGCCGCGATTCGATCTGGGAAACCCATCTGGCCGAAGAGCTTTGGAACACCGACGTCGAACTGGACGTGGTGCTGGACGAACAGACTCTGCGCCTGGGCGATATCGTCGCATTGCAGCCCGGCATGCGGATCGTCCTGAACACCGGGCCCGGCGCACCGGTGCAGATCCGCTGCGGATCCGTCGTTCTGTTCGAGGGACGGGTCGGTCGTCGCAAGAGCCACGTCGCCGTTCGGATCGAGCGTGAGGTGCCGCGGGTGCAGGCCGGAGACCGATCATGATTCCGCTAAGCTGTTGTTAACGACCTCGGCGCAGAATGTTTGTCATGGAATGGATTATCGAACTCATTCTGGTCGCAATGCTGGCAGCAACGCTGTTCCATGCGGTGCGGTTGGAGCGCGCATTGGGGGTGCTGAAGCGCGACCGCGCGACGCTGGAAGCGTTGGTCGCGGGCTTCAATGCCAGCACGACGCAGGCCGAGAACGGCATTGAGCGGCTGCGCGCGACCGCCGACGGTGCCGGACGGCAGATCGCCCGTCAGGCCGAGGCAGCGACAGCTTTGAAAGATGACCTGGCATTCCTGATGGAGCGCGGCGAACGCCTCGCCGATCGTATGGACTCTCTCGTCCGCTCCGCTCGGCCGCTGGTGAACGATACGGGCGCGCGTCCGCCATCCGGGATGTTTCCTCCGACCGCGGCGGATTCGGCCGAACCCACGCGGCCGGATCCGGTTGAGCCACGTGTCCGCAGCCAGGCGGAGCGGGACCTGCTGAAGGCGCTGAGGATGGCCCGATGAAACTCCATGTTGGCGTGCCGAGACTGCTGCCGATGACGATCGCGCTTTTGGGCGGCCTGCTCGCGATGAAATCGGTGACACTGGTGCGTACCGCGGTGGCGTCGGCGCCGTCAGCAAGCGCACCGGCTAAGAACGCGCCGGCGGCCACCGCGACGCCAACTCCGGCCGGCACCCCGGCATCCACGGGCGCCGCTGCAGCAAGCACACAGGGGACCGGCCCCATCAAGTCTGGCGACGTGCAGTCCACCGGGTCGCAAGGTTCGAGCGGACCGGATGCCCCGCCAGCGGTTGCGGCAATACCCGAAAGCGAACGGGCCGTGCTGCTGGAACTGCGGGAACGCCGTCAGCTCCTGGCCTCCCGGGAGCAGACCGTGGCCTCCCGGGAGTCCATGCTGGCCGCCGCCGAACAGAAGCTATCGGCTCGGGTCGCTGAACTACAGGGTTTGCAGAAACGACTTGAAACACTGGAGGCCGCGCGTCAGCAGCGGGACGACGCCAGTTGGCAGGGCCTGGTCCGCTTGTATGAAACCATGAAGCCGCGCGATGCGGCCACGATCTTCAACGACTTGCAGATGCCGGTCCTGTTGCAGGTCATGGACCGAATGAAAGACAGCAAGGCGGCTCTGGTCCTGTCGGCGATGAACCCCGACAAGGCTCGGGATCTGACCTCGGAGTTGGCAAAGCTGCGAACCCAGCGGGACCCTGGCCCAGCGGCCGGGCCGCCCGGCGGCGCGCCCAACGCACCGGCCGCTGGATCGAACACGAACACCCCACTACGCCCGCGGGCCGAACCTGCCAGGCCAGCGACCGCGGGCGGCTGAATACCGCACATCACCAAGCGAAAGGATAATGGGATATGGCAATCGACAAATCCATGAATGTGCTGATCGTGGACGATTACAAGACGATGCTGCGGATCATCCGCAATCTTCTGAAGCAGATCGAGTTCAACAATGTCGAGGAAGCGACGGATGGGGCGGAGGCATTGTCCAAGCTGCGGTCCGGCAATTTCGGTCTGGTGATCAGCGACTGGAACATGGCGCCGATGACCGGCCTGCAACTGCTGCAGGAAGTCCGGGCCGACGCCAAGTTGAAGCAGATGCCTTTCATCATGATCACGGCCGAAAGCAAGACCGAAAACGTGGTCGCCGCCAAGCAGGCCGGCGTGTCGAACTATATCGTCAAGCCATTCAACGCGGAGACTTTAAAAGACAAGATCGAAAAGGTCCTCGGCCATGCATGAGGCCAGAAGGCACCAGATAGGACCCAAGCCAGGTATGTTTGGGGAAGAGGCGCTGGCCGAGCGGTTGGCGGAGGTCAGGATCCGGCAACCGGGTCAGGATACGGATGCCATTGCGGAGGTTGTACGCGCCGTGTTGACAACAATGAGCGGAGACCTGTCTGCAAAAGAAACGTCCCTGCTGACTGAAGTCGAGGAGCTGGGACGCACCATCGCCAGCGCCAAGGCCGAGATCGCCGCCCTGCGGGTCGACGACATCAAGGAGCGCGATATCCCCTTCGCAACGGATGAGCTGGACGCGATCGTTGCCCATACCGCGTCGGCGACCCACAACATCCTGGAAAGCTGCGAGACCCTGGATGAAGTGGCCAACAGCGTCACTGGCGAGGCATCCGCGAAGTTGCAAGCCGCAACGACGCAAATCTACGAAGCCTGCAGCTTTCAGGACATCACCGGACAGCGCATCACGAAAGTGGTGACAACCCTGAAGACCATAGAGGCCAAGGTCGCCCAGATCGTCGCGACATTCGGATCCCACATCAATGTCTCGGCCGCGGCGTCGGAGTCCAATCCGGTTCCCACCAGTGAGGATGATCTGTTGAACGGGCCGCAACTGCCGGCCCACGCCATGGACCAATCCGATATCGACAAGCTGCTGGCGAGCTTTGATTGACAGACGGGTTGCCGGCCGCTCTCCCTGGGCGGGGCGGCGGTTACCCTAGGATCGAACACGGAGGTGGGGCCCCAAAAATGCGGCTGCATGCTAACAATCATTCGGTGGGGCGCCGCACGTGCGGAACCGACAAAATGGCGCGCCATCTAGCGTTCCTAAGCAGCGTGACCGCGTGGTTGGCGCGATGCGCGGGGGTGCTGCGTCGCTGGTCCCACGCGGCATGGACGTCGGCATTGCTTTTGGCAGTGGCGATGGTGACCATGGCGCAGGGGGCCGCGCCGGACGGCACGGTGGTGCCAATCCGGACCGGCAGCCATCCCGGCTATGGGCGGATCGTCTTCGATGCGCCCGAGAAGGCGCGGTACACCCTGACACGCGACGGCGACACGGTGGTGGTGCGCTTCGAGGACGATTTCCGTCTCGACATCCAGCAGCCCTCACCGCGCAACGTGACGCGTCTGATCACGGCGGCGGCAACGGCAACATTCTCCGTCAATGCCGGGGCGACCTTGCGGCAGACGCGTCTCGGCAACCGCGTCGTCATCGACATCGTCGATCCACCCACTTCGCAGGCTTCTCAACCGACCGTCTCCAGGCAGCCCGCCGCGGACCCCAGGCCAGCCGCACCGCAGCCAGAGGCGCGCTCACCGCAGCAAATCTCCGGCCAGAATTCGATCCAGCGCATCACGCCTCCGCCCAATCTCGCGCGGACGGCCGTGCCACCGGCCAACCCGTCCCAAACCACGCGTGCCGATACCTCCACACCGGTTCGTCCTCAACCGGACACCGGCTTGGGCTCGCCTCCGGCCGAGACGCCGACCCAGGCGACCGCCAGATCAGCGGCCACCCAACTCCCGGTTCGTCCCACCGGGCCGAATCGAGCCGTGTCACCACCCATCGCCCCCGCGACGGCGGCGTCTGTTGTACCTTCGGAAACAACCCTCTCCGCGCCTGAGCAGCAACGTCCGGGCAGTGGAACCGGCACCGAAAGCATGGGCCCCGCAATTGCGACCGCCCCGGTGGTCGCGGTCTCCCGCGATCCTACAGTGGTTGCGATGCTGGCTATCCAAGCGCCCGAGGCGTCGGCCGGTCCGGCCGAACCGGCCATCCAACCGCTGGCCACAACGGTCCCGAGGGCCCCGACCAATGGCCCGATCGCACTGGTCGTCCGCCGCACGGCGTCGGTTCCTGGGCTGGAGGGACCAGGCTTCCTTGTCCCGTTTCCATCATCGGTCGGTGCGGCCCTGTTTCGCCGTGGCTCCGCGATTTGGGTCGTCTTCGACGAGCGTCGGTTGCTCGATCTGACAGCCTTGCGCGGCGAACCGACATTCGCGGGCGCCAGCACGCAGCTTGTGTCAGGCGGCGCCGTCATCCGGGTGCCGCTGGCCGAAGGCAAGACCGTTACGGTTTCCCGGTCGCCCCAGGCCTGGAAGATTGCCCTGGCACTGACCCCGCAGGACCCTGCCGCCATCGTGCCCGTCGTCGCCGAGGGTCGTATGACGTTCCCGGTCGAAAGTGCCAGCGACGTGATCACCCTGGCGGACCCGCAGAGCGGCAGCACCTTGCTGGTTGGCACGCAACGGAAGGCAAATCAGGCGATTGTGACCGGTCGGCGGACCACGGAGTTCTCTTTGATCCCGACCCAACTGGGGGTGGTGGTAGAACCGCTGTCGGACATCCTGTCGTTGCGAACTATCCCGACCGGCTTTCTGCTGACCGGGGGGGCTCAGGGGCTGATGCTCAGTTCGCCGGCCTTCATGACCGATGCCCTTCTGGCCGCCGCTCGGCTGACGCGTCGCTTCCAGTTCCCCGCATTGCCGACCGAGGCACTATTGCAGCGGATGCAGTATCAGGTGCGGGAGGCCGCGGTCGCGGCACCTCTCGCGCGGGGCCCCAAGCGCCGTTCGGCCGCCGAAACCATGATCGCGGCAGGTCTCGGCGCCGAAGCGATGGCATTGTTGGAGGTGGCCGCTGGCCAGGACCCGCACGAGGCTGCGTCCGCGGACTTCAAAGGCCTTTATGCAATCGCCGCTATCCTGGCCAACCGCCTGGATCAAGCGAACGGCATCAACGATCCGCGCCTGTCAGGCATCGATGAGATAGCATTCTGGCGCGGCATCTTGCTGGCCAACCAACAGGAAGGCACTCCGCAGGCAGCTTCCCTGCTCGCCAGTACGGCACCTCTTGCGTTTACCTATCCAGCGGCGGTGCGCGACAAGGTGCTGCCCCTGGCCTTGGAAACGCTGATCCTGGGAGGTGAAGTGAACGCCGCCGCGCGGATGTTGGGGCAACGAGAAACCGACCCCACCCTGGGCCTGGCTCAGGCCTTGTTGAAGCAGGCGCAGGGCGACACCGACAAGGCGTTGGAGCAACTCGATGCCCTTGCCGCCGGGCGGGATCGCCTGGCCCGCGCGCGCGCCGCTGTCCGTGCCGTCGAGTTGCGTCTCGCCAGCCAGCGGATCGACAACGACAAGGCGGTCGAGGCGCTGGACAAATTGCTTTATGTCTGGCGTGGCGACCAGCGCGACCTGGCGTTGAGACTGCGTATCGCGGAATTGCGTCGACAGACCGGCGGATGGCGCGAGGCCTTGAAGCTGCTGCGGAACGCGAAGGCCGATTTCCCGCCCCACACCACGCAGATTCAGTCTCGCATGCGGGACATGTTCAGCACCTTGATCCACGAAGACGGTGCGGCATCCATGACGCCGCTCGATTTCATCGCCCTGGTCGAGGAAAACGCCGATCTTCTCCCGCCCGGCACCGAGGATACGGCCCTGGAAAACCGGCTGGCCGAACGTCTGCTGGCGCTCGACCTTCCCAAGCGCGCGGATCAGGTGTTGGCGAAACTGATGAAAGCGGCGCCGACCCCGCGGGGACGCGCCGGTTTGGGTGTTCGGCTGGCGGAGCTGCGCTTGCGGGAAGACGATCCAGCCGGCGCGGTGGCGGCACTGTCCGCCTCCAGCATGCCCAACCTTGATGCCGACCTATTGGAAGCGCGCGCGCTGATTGGTGCTGATGCAACGTCCAGGCTGGGCGATACACCAACCGCAATGGAGATGCTGTCCGAACTGCGATCGCCCGCGGCACTCGCGGCGAAGGCGGGCATTCTGGAGCGCGCGCAGGACTGGCCTGCCGCGAAGCAGGCGCTGATCGCGTTGGTGGGCCTGACCGTCCCAGCGACGGGCGACCTGGACGATCAGCAGAAGCGCACCTTGCTACGCCTGGCGACCGCGGCCGCGCGCGCCGGTGACGACAGCGCGCTCGCCAACCTGGGTGCGCGGGAAGATCCGCGTATGGGAAGCGGTCCGGTCGCGGACATGTTCCGTTTGTTGACCGCCGACCCGGTTCGGGGCGTCGGCGATTTGAAGCGGGCCAAGCAGGAAATCGGCCTCGTCCGTGCCTTGCCGGCTGGCCTGAAGGCGCTTCAGGCCCAGACGGCGACCCAATAGGCGCGGTCCAGCGGGCGGCAACGAAATTCATAGCTGGTAATCACGAAATTCTCTTGCGTCGCGAGCTCGGTTTGATCATGTTCCGCCGCCTTGGCCCCAGGGGACGATCCACGGGCAGGCATCGCCTGTCGTGCGCAAAGTCCAACAGGCCGTCTACTGGTAGGAAGGGGTACGCGATGAACGCACTCAGCCCACTGGGGATGGTCTCGGAACTCCCGAGCAGCAACCAGACGCAGTCCGAAGCCGAAGTGCAGAAGGACTATTTTGTTGAGAAGGACGGCGTCAAGTTCGCCGGCACGCATCTTTTGGTGGACCTTTGGGGCGCCACCAATCTGTGCGATCCCGATCATATCGACCGCGCCTTGCGCAACGCCGCGGAAGCGGCGGGTGCCACGATCCTGCATGGACATTTTCACCATTTCTCGCCGAATGGCGGCGTGAGTGGCGTCCTCGTATTGGCGGAGAGCCATATCTCCATCCATACATGGCCGGAGCGTGATTTCGCGGCGATCGACATCTTCATGTGCGGTGCGTGCAATCCGTATGATGGTCTGGCCGCATTGAAGGCGGCGTTCCGTCCGACCTCGATCAATCTGGGTGAGCAGCGGCGCGGCCTGATCGCGTAACCCGCACCAACTGTCTCGGCACATCACGGCCCGGACCGATCGTCCGGGCCGTTTGTTCGCATGGAGGTCACTCATGGCGACCGATAGCTGGATCAACGAATCGCTCTACGCCGATTGGGGGCAGCGTTTCCTGGTGAAACGGGAACTGGCGCGGGTGAAAAGCGATTTCCAGGACATCGTCCTGTTCGAAAGCTTTTCGCATGGCGCGGTCATGGTGTTGGACGGTGTCATCCAGATCACCGAAGCCGATGAGTTCGTCTATCAAGAAATGTTGGCGCATGTGCCGCTGCTGGCGCATGGGTCGGCCGCTAATGTGCTGATCATCGGTGCCGGCGATGGCGGTGTGCTGCGCCGCGTGCTGCAACACCGGTCGGTTCAACACGCGGTGATGGTGGAAATTGACGGCGAGGTCATCCGCCTGTCGAAGCAGTTCCTGCCCAGGATCGGCGGCGATGCCTGGACCGACAAGCGGGCCGAGGTGATCGTCGGCGATGGCATCGACTATGTGAAGCGCGCACCGGATGCCGCTTTCGACGTGATCATCGTTGACTCCACCGATCCGATCGGCGTCGGAGAGGTGCTGTTCACCGACGAATTCTATGAAAACTGCGCGCGCATCCTGACACCGCGCGGGCTTGTGGTGAACCAGTGCGGTGTGCCGTTCATGCAGCCCGACGAACTGCGGGACACCAGCGCTCGGCGCCAACGTTACTTTCCCCATGTCTCCGCCTATGTCGCCGCGGTGCCCACCTATGTCGGCGGCTTCATGACCCTGGGTTGGTCGGCCAAGGATGCGGGCCTGACGCAGATATCGGTGGAGACGATCCGGTCCCGCGCGAGCGCTTCCGGCATTCTGGGCAATACAAAATACTGGACGCCAGAGATCCATGTGGGCGCGTTTAACCTGCCGCCCTACATCGCGTGTCACCTGCCCGGATAAGCGGGCAGGCGTTGCCGGGGCCTGGCGGCCTGCGTAGGGTTGCGGCCCCTTCCGGAGACCTGACATGACCGAGAACGTCACCATCGCGCGCACCGAAGGCGTGTTGGAAATCGCTTTCAACCGACCCGAGAAAAAGAACGCGCTGACGCGGGCGATGTATGGCGCCGTGATTGACGCGTTCTCCGCGGCCGACAGCGACCCGGCGGTGCGCGTTATCGTGCTGACCGGGATCGGGGATACTTTCACGTCCGGGAACGACATCAAGGATTTCCAGCAACGTGCCGCAAGCAACGAACGCAGCGCGGCGTCACCGTTTCTGACCGCGTTGAAGGACCTGAAGAAACCGTTGATCGGCGCGGTGAACGGGGCCGCCATCGGCGTTGGCACCACCATGTTGGCGCATTGCGACCTGATCGTCGCCGCCCGCTCTGCCAGGTTCGTCATGCCGTTCACCAGCCTTGGTCTGGTGCCGGAGGCCGGCAGTTCCCTGCTGTTTCCGCGTCTGGTCGGCCATCAGCGGGCCAACGCCCTGTTGTTGTTGGGGGAGCCATTGGATGCGGCGACCGCGCTCGATTGGGGCTTTGTAAACCAGGTTGTCGACGACAAGGATCTGATGCCGACCGCCCACACGCTGGCCCGTCGCCTTGCCGCCTTGCCGCCCCAGTCGGTGCAACTGACCAAGAAGCTGATCCGGCACGGTAGCCAGGACCTGACTGACAGGATCGCCGAGGAATTGGTCATTTTCCGCGACAGGGTCGGGTCCGCCGAAGCGGCCGAGGCATTCCAGGCGTTTGTCGAAAAGCGCAAGCCGGACTTCTCGCGCTTCGAATAGCGCGCCTGTCTGGGCGATCATGTGCGCTTCCTAGCGTTGGGCGAACCCGTTATGGTCCGGCGCCTCGTTCGCGGGCAGACCCGCGGACGGGCCACCAATGGAGGAACCGCATGATACGCCGCCGCCGCCTGATTCAGGCCTCCGCCGCCGTTCTCGCCGCGCCCGCGATCGTCGAGCGGGCCAACGCGCAATCCGCCTTCGACTGGAAGCAGTTCAAGGGCCAGACGATCGAGGTCAATTTCCAGCTTTCTCCGCGTGGCGATTTGGCCAAGCGCCTCAACAAGGATTTCGAGGAACTGACCGGCATCAAGGTTGGATTCGAGCAGATCCCCGAGCAGCAGCAACGCCCGAAGGTCGCGATGGAAATGGCCAGCGGCCGGCCCAGCTTCGATGTCGTGAACGTCGGCATGCACGTGCAGAAGCGCCTGGTCGAGAAGGCCAAGTGGATGGAGGACCTGCGTCCGTTTATCAGCGACAAGAGCATGACGCATGCCGATTTCGATCTGGCGGATTTCAGTGCGCCGTCGATGAAGGTGGCGACCGGCGAAGACGGTAAGATCAACGTGCTGCCGCTCAATCAGGACCTATTCATCCTGTTCTATAACAAGGAGCTTCTGGCCGCGAAGGGCTACTCCGCCCCACCGAAGACCTTCGACGAGATGATGACCATGGCGCAAGCCTTGACTGACCCGTCGAAGCAGACCTACGGGTTCGTCGGCCGTGGCCTCAAGAACGCCAATGTCGTGCTGTACGACAACATCCTGCTGGGGTGGGACCAGGAAACGGTCACCCCCGACGGCAAGAAGCTGCTGACGGATACCCAGGCCGCGATCGATGCAGGGCTATGGTACCAGAAGATCATGCGGGAATGTGGTCCTCCGGGAAATATCGGCTTCAATTGGAACGAATGCCAAACCACGTTCATGCAAGGCCGAGCGGCGATGTGGTGGGATGGGATTGGGTTTTCGGCGCCGCTGTTGGATAAGACGAAGTCGCGCATCGTGGACAAGGTCGGCTTCGCGCCGGTTCCAGCGGGACCGAAGGCGCATAACTGCGCGACCTTCATCGATGGCATGGGAATCCCGGCAACCGCCAAGAACAAGAAGGCGGCCTGGATTTACCTGCAATGGATCACCAGCAAGCCGGTGCAGTATGAGCAATTGCGTTCCGGTGCGGGGACGCCGCCTCGGCTGTCTGCCTATGGGCGGGACGATATCGTCAAGAACAGCGCCTTCCCGCGGGAGTGGTTCGATACGACGACCGCCAGCCTGAAGATGGCGCGCCCCGGCTTGCCGGTGATCGTGCCGGTGACGGAATTCCGGGATACGATCGGCGTCGGGTTGACCAACATCGTCGGCGGCGCCGATGTAGCGACGGAGTTGAAGAAGGCTACGGCGGCGTTCCAGCCTGTGCTGGACAAGTCGAACGAGGCCTGACCCTTAGGTCCGGCAGGGGGAATGGCCTGGTCCAGCCCCCTATCCGGCCCCCCTGTCCAGGGCCGATGTCGCGGATCAGGCCTGGGTGGTGTTGCGGTGCACCAAGGCCCGCACATTCGCCTCCACCGCGGCCAAATCGTTGGGCAGTACGACGAATTTCTCATGCCGATCGAACAGGTCGGCCAGGCTGATCGGCAGGGCCGGACGATGGCCCGTCGCGCGTTCCATCGCATCCGGAAATTTGGCGGGATGGGCGGTTGCCATCGCGATCACCGGTACGCCATGACCCGGCGCCAAAGCGCGCGCCGCCGCGACGCCGATCGCCGTATGAGGGTCAGCGAGATAGCCGGACGCGGCATGGATCCGACGGATTTCGGCTTCGGTGCCAGGGTCGTCCAGGCGGAAGCCGTGAAACACCTGGCGCGCACGATGCCACGAGTCCTGGGTGACCGGCATCCGGCCGGAATCCCGGAACGCCCGCATGGTCCCCGCGGTTGCGACCGGGTCGCGTTCCAGCAGTTCAAACAGGAGTCGCTCGAAATTAGAGCTGACCTGGATGTCCATGCTGGGCGACAAGGACGGTTCGACGCCGGCGATCGACATGTCGTTGCTGGCCAGGAATCGGGCCAGGATATCGTTGCGATTGGCACCGACGATCAGGCGGGCGATGGGCAGGCCCATTCGGCGGGCCGCCCAGGCGGCCAGGACGTTGCCAAAATTGCCGGTGGGAACACTGAACGCCACCTCTCGTTCCGGCGCCCCCAAGGCGAGGGCCGCGCTGACATAATAGGGGATCTGGGCGGCGATCCGGGCCCAGTTGATCGAATTGACCGCCGAAAGATGCACTTCCTCTCGGAAACCCACGTCGGCGAACAGGGACTTCACAAGATCCTGGCAATCGTCGAACGTGCCCTCAATCGCGACATTGCCGACATTCGCGGCCGTGACCGTGGTCATCTGGCGGCGTTGCACCAGGCTGGTGCGCTCATGCGGGTGCAGAATGACGATGTCCACGCGGTCGCGATTGGCGCAGGCCTCGATCGCCGCAGAGCCGGTATCGCCGGAGGTTGCGCCGACGATGGTCACGCGGGCGTTGCGCTCGGTCAGGACGTGGTCGAAAAGGCGCCCCAACACCTGCATCGCCATATCCTTGAACGCCAAGGTCGGTCCGTGAAACAGTTCCTGCACAAACAACCCGGTTTCGAGCTGCACGAGTGGAACCACGGCCGGATGGCGGAAATCCGCATAGGCTTGGTGACAGATCGTTGAGAGGGTTGCAGCCGGGATCGATTGGCCGACGAACGGCTGCATGATCCGGGCCGCCAGCGCCGGATAGGAAAGCGCCCGCATCGCCCGCCAGTCCGCATGCGAAAAATGTGGCCAGGATTCAGGCATGAACAACCCGCCATCCTCGGCCAGGCCCGAGAGCAGAACACCGGCGAAGTCGCGAGGGGCGGCGTGGCCGCGAGTAGAGATGTAGCGCATGGCATGCATCCTAAAGCGATTTCACCATGCCCGAAACCGGCAAACCACTCCATGATTTCGTTGCACTGAGCGATTCATGCCAACCGATGCAACCATCGACCGGTGCAACGCCCCCCTCGTCATTGACGGGGCTTGATCCGGCAACCCGCGCTTCGGCGGCCGATGGCGGAGGGGCGAATCAAGTTTGGCAATGACGGCGAGGCGACGCCTATGGGTCAACGGTTACGATCACACGCGGTTCGATGTCGTTGGGCCTAACGCCGACGTGTGAATGTCCAATACAGGGGCGAGCGGCCTTCGCGCAGCGCCTTCGTTTCATAGCGAGTCGTCGGCCAATCCAGTGGACGCTCGGTGGCCGGTTCGGGAGCATCGAACAGGGTCTGCGCCGCCATGACCTCGCGGACCCAGGCTTGATACACCGGATGATCGCTGGCCACGCGCCAGAGCGCGCCCGGTTTCAGGACTCGCGCCAGCAGCGGCAGTTGCGCGGGATGGACGAAGCGGCGCTTGGCATGGCGCGCCTTCGGCCAGGGGTCGGGAAACATCAGGAACAATCGGTCCAGGCTGGCATCCGGCAATTGCCGCAGCAGCACGCGTGCGTCATCTGTCCACAGGCGGAGGTTGTCTGGCAGGGGCGCATCTGCCTCGCCCCCAAGGGGAACCAGATCGGCCAGCAGCGAGCAGATGCCGTTCTCGAACACCTCACAGGCGATCATCGCCGCATCTGGATGCGCCAACGCCTGCGCTCGTGCGTGCTCGCCGCCGCCGAACCCGACTTCCAGCCATAATATCGTTCCGGGGAATGGAAACGCCGCCAACGGGTTGGCGGCGTTTGCTTCCCGGAACAGAAGCCGGGGCAAGGTCACGTCCAGCAGGGCTTCCTGCCGTGGCCGCAGCTTGTGTCCGCGGCTGCGGCCGTAAAGCCGGTCCGGTGGCGGCTTTACGGTGGCGCCGTCCGTCAGCGGTTGAACGCGGACTTCAGGGCTGGGACCAGATCGGTCTTTTCCCAGGTGAAGGTGCCCTTTTCCAGATCCGGTTCCCGCCCGAAATGGCCATAGGCGGAGGTCGGCACATAGATCGGGCGGTTCAGATGAAGGTGTTCCCGGATGCCGCGCGGCTTCAGGTCGACCAGTTCACGCAAGGTAGTTTCAAGGCGCGCCTCATCGACGTCCTTGCCGGTGCCGTGCAGGTCGACATAGACCGACAGCGGGTGTGACACGCCGATCGCGTAGCTGATCTGCAAGGTGCATTTGTCGGCCAGACCGGACGCGACCACGTTTTTGGCCAGATAGCGGCACACATAAGCGGCTGAACGGTCGACCTTGGTCGGGTCCTTGCCGCTGAAAGCGCCGCCGCCATGCGGGGACGCACCACCATAGGTATCGACGATGATCTTCCTTCCGGTCAGGCCGCAATCGCCATCCGGTCCGCCGATCACGAAATTGCCCGTCGGGTTGACGTAGAATTCCTGTTCGATCGGCATCCAGCCCTTTGGCAGGGTGCTTTCGACCAGCGGCCACAGCATGCGCTTGATCTCAGCCTGTTCCAGCCCGGCGACGTGCTGGGTGGACACGACGACCGAGGTCGCGCCGACGGGTTTGCCATCGATATAGCGCAAGGTGACCTGGCTTTTGGCGTCCGGCAGCAACCCGGCCACCGTATGGTCTCCCGCAATCCGGCGATCGCGCATATTGCGCAGGATCTCGTGGGCGTAATAGAGCGGCGCGGGCATCAGGGTGGCGGTCTCTCGGCAAGCATAGCCGAACATGATGCCCTGGTCGCCGGCACCTTCGTCCTTGTTGCCGGCGCTATCGACGCCCTGCGCGATATCGGACGACTGTGAGTGCAGATGCACCTGCACATCGGCGGTCTTCCAGTGGAAGCCTTCCTGCTCATAACCGATGTCGCGGATCGCCATGCGCGCGAGATGGGTGAGGAGTTCGGGCGTGATGGTGTCGGGACCACGAGTTTCCCCGGCCAGCACAACGCGGTTCGTCGTTACCAGGGTTTCGCAGGCAACACGGGAGTAGGGATCGGCCGCCAGAAATGCGTCCAGTACCGTGTCGCTCAGCCGGTCGGCCACTTTATCGGGATGACCTTCCGAGACGGATTCGGAAGTGAACAGATATTCGCCCGTGTCGCGCATGGGTGCTCTCTCGCGTCGCGGAGGGTTACGGCTGGCATATGCCCGCGCCCGGCCGGATGGCGGGTCGGCGGTGTGTGACCGAAACCCCCCTGGGGGTCAAGTCAAACCGCACCAGCCAAATCGCACCGGGGGGCGCCACTGTTGGGTCAGGTCATGCCCAGCACGTCCATCATCGCGTAGAGCCCCGGTTTTCGCCCAGAGGCCCACACGGCAGCGCGGACCGCGCCGGTCGCGAAGGTGCGGCGGTCGAAGGCCCGATGGGTCAGGGCGATATGCTCGCTCCCGGACGCGAAGATCAACGTGTGCTCACCCACGACCTGACCGCCACGCAGGGCGGCAAACCCGATGGCGCCAGTCTTACGTGCGCCGGTATGACCGTGGCGCCCGCTCTCGATCACGTCGTCCAGTTTCACGCCACGACCCTTGGCGACGGCACGCCCCATCCCGATGGCGGTGCCGGACGGGGCATCCACTTTCTGGCGATGGTGCATTTCCATGATTTCGGCGTCGTAGGCGTCTCCTGGCAGCGCCGCGCCCATGCGTTCGGCCAGGGCCAAAACCAGATTCACACCGGCCGAAAAATTCGAGGCATAGACGACAGGGATGCGTTCGGCGGCCACGGCGACCGCGGCCTCATCCTCGGCGGACAGGCCGGATGTACCCAGAACCCAGGCCTTGCCGGCCTTCGCCAGTACTTCGCCGTTGCCGCGGACCGCCGATGCATGGGTGAAGTCCACCACCACGTCCGAAGCCGCGGCAAGCGTGGCGAGATCCGCGAACATCGACACATCGGCCGGCGCAGCAGCGCTGCCGCCTGGCTTGCCAATGCCGCCCACGAGTTCGGCACCGGCGGCGCGGGTTTCTTCCGCGATCAGGCGGCCCATGCGTCCGTTGACGCCGATGATTCCGATGCGAACGGCCATGCTTCGACCTCCCTTTAGCGTTGGGTCGATCCTGCGGTTTGTCCGCCCATGCGTCCAGGGGTCAGCCGGACGTCCCGTCTTGCCAGAGCGATTTCAGCGATCTTCGGGTTTGATATGGCGGATCGTTTGGACGAAGGCGGCCACCTCGGCGCGATCCTTCTTCAGATGGACCCGCTCCTGCGATGGGGGATGTCGGCCCAGGAACACGCCGGGACGGCGCGCGGTCGCAGGCCGGATCGGGCGGGGGACGAAGCCGCCGCCGCAGTTCGGGCAGACATTGAACAGCACGGTCTCGACGCAATCGGCGCAGAACGTGCATTCGTAGCTGCAAACGCGAGCTTCCGTTGCATGCGGCGGCAGGTCCTTGTCGCAATACTCGCAGTTCGGTCGCAGAGTCAGCATGAATCTCTCCTTCTCTCAGACGGGGACCATGGCACGGCGGGGTGGATGGGTTAAGCTGGCAGCAAAGCTCCGAAGGACACGGTCGATGAAATGGCGCGTTGGCGATGTGACGATCACCAAGCTGGTGGAACTGGAAATGACCGGTGGCAGCCGCTTCCTGCTGCCGCAGGCAACGCCGGAGGTGATCAAGCCGATCGCCTGGCTGCAACCGCATTTTGCCGACGAGAACGGCCGGCTGCGCATGAGCATCCATAGCTTCATCGTCGAAACGCCCACCCAGCGCATCATCGTCGACACCTGTCTTGGCAACGACAAGCAGAACCGCCGTATCCCGCATTGGAACGACCGGACCGGGCCGTTCCTGGAAGATCTGAAGCAGGCAGGCTTCCCCGCGGACTCCATCGACACCGTGCTCTGCACACATTTGCATGTGGATCATGTCGGCTGGAACACGATGCTGGTGGACGGCAAATGGGTGCCGACCTTCCCCAAGGCGCAATACCTGATGGGCCGGACGGAGTACGAGCACTGGACCACTGCCGACAACGTCCGGGAGGACATGAGATTCGTGGTCGCCGACTCGGTAACCCCGATCGTGGAGGCCGGCCGAGCGAGGTTGGTGGAGACGGATCATCGGTTGTGCGAGGAGATCAGCCTGATCCCGACCGTTGGCCATACGCCTGGCCATGTCAGCGTGCTGATCGACTCGCGTGGCGAACAGGGGCTGATCACCGGCGACTTCATGCATCATCCCTGTCAGATCGCGCACCCGGAATGGGACACCACCGCCGACACCGACAAGGAACAGGGCATTCGCACCCGCCGCATCATGTTCGAGAGACTGGCCGATACGCCGGTGCTGGTCATCGGCACGCATTTCGCCGGCGCCACTGCGGGACGGATCGTGCGGGACGGCGCCAGCTACCGGTTGTCAACTTAAGCTACTCAGTAGTAGCGTTCTCCATAAGAAACCCGAACACGCGTTCTGTCACCAGGATCGGACTCATCATGGCATATCTCCGCAGCGGCATCTTTCTGGCGCCCTTCCACGATCTGAAAGAGAACCCGATCCTGGCTCTGGAGCGCGACATGGAACTGGTCCAGCACCTGGACCGGCTAAACTACCACGAAGCCTGGATCGGTGAGCACCATTCCGGCGGGTTCGAGATCATCGGCTCCCCGGAAGTGTTTATCGCCGGCGTCGCTGAACGCACGCGGAATATCCGGTTGGGGACGGGCGTCGTGTCGCTTCCCTACCACAACCCGTTCATCCTGGCCGATCGCATGGTGCAGCTGGACTACCAGACGCGCGGCCGGACGATGCTGGGCGTCGGGCCGGGGTCCCTGGTGCATGATGCGAAGAAGATCGGCATCGACCCGTCCGACCAGCGGCGGATGATGAACGAATCGCTCGATGTGATCGTGGATCTGATGAAGGGCGAGACGATCACCCGCAAATCCGACTGGTTCACATTGGATGGCGCTCGTCTGCAACTGCCGCCGTACACGCGTCCGATGATGGAGATGGCGGTGGCGGCGTCCCGATCCCCGGCCGGGGCGCTGGCGGCGGGACGGCACGGTATCGGCATGCTGTCGATCGGCGGCACCAGCGACGATGCCATGAAGCACCATGCCAACAACTGGGGGCTCTATTCCGAGCAGGCCCGCCTGCACGGTCACACCCCGGACCGTAAGAACTGGCGTTTGGTGACCCTGATGCACATCGCTGAAACCCGGGAAAAAGCGCGGGAGAACGTGAAGCACGGGCTTGACGCGTTCTGCGACTATTTCCGCGATGTCGCGACCTTCCCCATCGTGCCGGCGGACATCACCGACCGCTACAACTACATGATCGAAAGCGGCATGGCCTGCATCGGCACGCCGGATGACGCGATCGCTTTCATCAACCGATTGCTGAAAGGCTCCGGCGGATTCGGCGTGATCATGGAGTTGGCACAGAACTGGGCGGACTGGGCCGAAACCAAGCAGCATTTCGAATTGATGGCCCGCTACGTTCATCCGCATTTCCAATCGTCTCGCGAATGGCGCACGGACTCCTACGGCTACGCGCGGGACCACCACGCGGCGTTCACCGCGCAGTCCTCGGCCGCCGTCCAGGCGGAAATCGACCGGCTGGCGGCGAAGCGCGCCGCCGAGTAGGGCGCGCGCCGACCGGAACAACCCGCCGCCTGCCCCGGTCAATTTATCGTCGTGCCACCTGCCATCGGTCCGCCGATCATTGCCCCACTAGGCAATCGTAGGTCGACAAGAGGTAGTCGATCAGCGGATTGTCCCGGTCCGGCGAGAGCAGTTGATTGAAATGACGAGATCGGCGGCCACGCGTGGTTTGGCGCCAGGCCGCCGGGTCGAACGCGGATGACGGCGGAACGTCGTCGCGCATCCCCGCGAACAGAAAATGACTGAACGGGTCTCGCCGGGGATGCACGACGGTTCCGCAATGCGCGATATAGTAGGCCGGGTCGAACAAGGGATGCGGGGAGACCGTCTGAGTCCGCCGGTGTTCCAGGTAATGAGCCAGGCAGGCGGTGGTGGGCGCCACGTTATATCGCTCCCTGTACCAGGCGGGATCGAAATAGACGACCGGTCGGCGCCCTTGGGATTCACCCACGACCAGATAGTGGACCAGCGGGTTGAGCTTGAGCCGACCGACCTCCGGATTGGTCTGCGCATACCAGGTGGTCTTGAAATACACGTTGGGGTCCCGACCCTCCCGCCAGCCGTAGCGGCAGAAATGGTCGACCGCATCCACGCCGGCGTCGAGCACATCACCGCTGTGAAGAACGTAGTAGTTCTCGTCGAACACGCCGGCCTGCCGAACAAGGTCCAGGTCCGGGACCGGCAGCAAATCCAACCTCGGGTTCCTCTCACTGTAGAATGAAAAAACATCATGTCCGTCGGGTAGCGCGAGGTCGGCCGGGGTCCTGTGCAGCGACCACAGGCGCGCGCAGGGGGCGATCTTGCCGGCCGCCCGGTTGGCGAGGAAATGTGCCAGCGGCGAGATGTCTGGTTCGATCCCGTAGGCATCCCGATACCAGGCCGGGTCGAAATCCGGGGTCGGGGCCAGGCCCGCCGGCTCCCCCACGATCATGTAATGGGCTAGTACGTCGACCTCGTCCGGGATATTGTAGGACGACCGGTACCAGTCCGGTCGCAGATACGCGTTCGGGGCGCGCCCTTCCGCCCGTCCAAAATGGGCGTAATGGGCGATCGGAGCGACTCCCGCGCCGCCCACATCCTGATTCGCGTGGAGGTACCACGCGGGATCGAACAGGCCCGACGCTTCGATGGCTTCAACCGTCAGATGGGCGGTGTGGCGGATGCGGTATTCAGGGGTGGCCAGGATGCGCTGTTGCATCTCCGCCGCACCGAGGCCGCGGATGAAGGTCGTGGACCCGTCCCGCAACTCCGGTCCGTCGGGAACACGGTCCAGCAAGGTGACGTATAAATCGACGGTCTGGGCGACGTACGCGGCCGCCCGTGCGGCATCCAACGCATCGGCGTCCGGTTC